>JBDSVQ010000173.1:0-12359 GCA_039927135.1 Fimbriimonadales bacterium
TGGCTGTTTTCACTTCGTGACCTCAAGCGTTCGCGCACCGGTGTAAGCGGAATCATCAGGCTCGTACATTCCTGAAACAACCGCAGGAAGGGCAGTGGCTTTGCCAGGAGACTCGGCTCGGAGGGTGTATTCAATTACTTCCTCGCCCTCCGGCAAATACTCGATGAAATACACGATCCGATCGTCTCGAATATCCAATCCTGAATACCAATAGAACCACTCCCACGCTTGCATCCCATCCGAACTACGCTCTAGGACCTCAAAACCCGAGGGGATTGGATCCTCCAGCATCATGTAAGAGCGGCTGCGGCTGGAATTAATCTTCACGACGGCGCGCACCGTGTCACCAGCTGAAATCCTTCGCACGGGACTGCCGCTCGGCAACAGACGCAGCGTCCCATTATCAAGGCGGCGCGGCTTTAGTTCGTAATATTCTCGCGTTACGGATAGTCCGTCTCCGCGTTCGCCCGTCGATACTTTTTGATCGTTGACACGGTATCGCCAGTTCGCCGTAAAGTAAGCCTTACCGCTATCGACTTCGATCACGCAGCCACTGGTTAGTCGATCCATTTTGATCACCAATTTTTCAGGGTTTCCCGGCGAAATCGTTACCAGTTCGAGCGTTTCGTTTCCGGAGATCACCTTGATCATTTGCGGCTCTGTCTGCGTAGCGCCTTGCTGCACTTTAGACAGCGCGAGAATCGCGAACGCCGTGTCTTGGGTGCTCACCCAATGATTGCCGCGGCGACTGTCGAGCAAAAAGCGAGCCGCCTTCACGACGATAGGGTCGTTCGGCGCTACGGTAGCGAATGCGAGCGTTGCTTGGGCGGACGTGGAGTAACCGTACCACTCGCTTTTCCATTGCGCGTGCGTGGCTGACACGGTTGCAAGTTTCTTGAGTTCTGCTACCGCTGTTGTGGCAAGTCCGGTGTTACCAACTCTATGCGCGGCGATAGCGACGCAAGCCCAGTCGTCAGCCGATAGTTTTTGTAAGTTCGTTGCCGATAAAGCATCGGCAGCAACTTGCGTCGCGCCGACTGCCGAAAGGCCGCGAATAATCCAAAGGCGATCAGAGAAGTCAGTGTCGTTCGCTCGATCTGCGGAATTCAGCCAGCCTTGCGCCCACTCGACCGCACGTGAACGAGACTCAGCGTTTGCGCTATGTCCAGCAGCAGCAGCCAGCCCATAGCTCTCCAAAACCAGGCCGGTCATATAAGCGTTTACTCCTGCCGTACCAAACCATCCCCATCCGCCATCGGAATCTTGCAACGCTCGTAGCCTTGTGAATCCGTCTGCAATCATTTGCGGTAACTCCGCTCGCACCTGTGGTGAAAGTGTGCGCGCGAGCGGCGACTTTGAAATGATCAGCGTCGGAACGAAACTGCTCACGGTCTGTTCGACGCAACCATACGGATAATTCGCAAGATAATCGAATGAACCGGTGAGTGTGTCGAACAGATTCGAGGCAAGCGTAATTTCCAATTCTCCTGAACCCGCAATAATGCCGCCTAATTCCACCTTCAGCGACTTGCGCCCTTGGGCTTCACCGACCTCGTAGCCATCGATCAATCTGCCCTTCGCAATTACCGGAATGCTCGTCTCCATCGCGTCACTAACATTGGGTGCGCCGGAAACCGCCGTGACTTTGAACGTCGCCGATCCCGGATCGGTCGCTCTAATTCGCCAGCGCACTGTTTGCGGAGAGCTGGGGGAAACGGATACCGAGCGCCGTGGTGCATCTAGCAATTCGACACCTACGGCATCGAGCGTCACCGCCGCGTCCATTGTGTTGTGCGACGAGTTTATTGTCGCGGAGATTTCAACTTCGTCGGACTGGACAAGGAATCGGGGAAGAGTTAGTCGCGCCATCAGCGGCTTTGCAACGACGATTTTCGCGACGCCCTGACCCACAAGGGAATCGACCGCGCTCAGCCCACGAACCGTCGCGCGCCACGTCGTAAGGTTATCAGGCAGAACTGCAGTCACCGTCGCTTCGCCATTCGAATTCGTAACTACCGTTGGCTGCCAGTACGCCGTGTCCAAGAACCGACGTCGCACGTCGAATTGCACACTGTCTTTGTCACCGTCTCCCAAGAAAATTTCTTGGAAACTATGTGCCGTGTAAATTGAAGAATAGCGCATCGGATAGAACTCCGATAGCAGGTCCTTGCGGTCCTCTCTAATCGCGTAAATCGATTCGTCCACAAGGCCGAACGCAAGGTCTGCGACGACGGGCTTCCCGGCAGCATTCGTAGCCTTTATCGTAAAGGTCGCGGTCTCACCCGGTTGATAGTCGGCGCGATCTGCCTTCACTTCGATCGTCATTTTCTGCGATGCCTGATCCACCGAAAGCTCGGTGGTGCCCTCGTAAAATGTCGCTGCGTTTACATACTGCACACTTACGTAGGAGTTCGGCAACATTTGCTCAGTGACTTTGAAGTCGACGAGATTGCCGCCTTTTTCAAGTCGTACGATTCGCGACTCGTAGATTTGTTTGCCTTCAAGGGTGATCCACGCATCACCGGCTACGGGCGCAACGATCACCGCTTGGGCATTGTCACCAATTTTGTACTTGGTCCGGTCCATCTTTACCGAAACGGAGCGCGAGGTGGCACCCCACTCGCCTGAGCCCGGTACGTATACGCCGGGTCTCGACATGATTTTATTCCCGCGATCATCTGTGGCTGTTACTTGGAACACCATGTAACCGGCATGCTGCGCTTTTGCACTGATAACCGCCGTTCCGTTTTGGGTTTGCACCGTTGTTCTGCCGGTTTCTCTGAGCTTGACATCGTTGCCGCTCCAGGTTTCCACGCCGTAAACTACGGTTAGCGTCGTGTCGATCGGTTTGCCGTCAAACGAGCTTGCCTCAACGCGGATTGATGCCTCGGCGCCTTGGTCGACAACGTACGTTTCAGGTATGGCAATGACTTCGAATTCGCCACGCGTTACGCGAACAGTCCCCGAACCCTGGAAGTACCTTCCTGAATCATCCGTAACGGCAGCTTCAAAGGTGTAAACATAATCGCTTTCAGGATCGTTTATCGAAGCCGTCTCATACGTGAAGCGTGCCTTTCCTTGACCGTCGGTAACGGCGGTAAGGTCACCGATATACTCACCGGAATCGCCTGCTTCGTAATCCCTGAAATACTCTTCGTATTCACCGTAGTGCGGGCGGCGATAAACCGAAACATCTACCTTTGCCTCCGGAACCGCGCCGCCGAAGTAATAGCGAACGTCCACGGAACCCGCGATGCGTTCACCGCGGACGTAGTAGGGCTTGACAGTGGACACGTCGATTTCGAAGTCGGGCTTGCGATAAGCCGCTACCTGAACTTCCTCCGTAGATCTGCTGCCAAGGACTGTGGCTTCGATCGAGAAATAGCCGGTTGCAGCTTCGGAATTTATGTCGAACGAACCCGAAAACCCGCCGAACTCATCCGTGGTAAGCGTCTCGGTCTTTAGTGAAATCGCGTCTGCGTCTTGAATATCGACTTGCACCGGCGTGGACGCTGGAACCACATACTTCGATCCATCCAACCGCCGAACGATGCCTTTGTAATGGACGGTGTGCCCGGGCCGATAGACGGGGCGATCGGTAACGATCGAAGTCCTAATTCCCGAATCGCTTTCGGCATACATATAAATCGGCACGACAGCACGCTCGTTGCCGAATGACGCGACTGCTGCAACGTTACCGTTAGTGCCCTCAGGGACGGAAACCGTTGCCAATCCGGTCGCATGAGTCTTGGCTTTCGCGACCGATGTCGCACCGCTAAACACGGAGAAACTCGCGCCCGAAATCGCCCGACCGGTATCCATATCCGCCACGAAGGCGCGCACTTCTTTACCCACTCGCTTTGTAACGAGCGCGATTTTCGAAACAAGAATATAAGTGCCTGATCGCAACGAGGCACCGGCCTTGCCGGATACCCAATACATCCCGGAAGGCAGCGAATCTAGATTGACCGACTCGACGTAAGCGCCCTCAACATCACGTCTTTCGATGGGACGCGTCTCAGTTTTCAAAGTCTTATAAACAGTCGGGTCTTCGGTTCTGATACCGTCGTCCCATCGCCAAGCCGTTCGCAATACGGATTCCAGCCCACCACCCGCAACGACCTTGTTAAAGTCGACTTTGAAAAGTGTGATCGTGAGGTCGGGGTCTTGTCCGAAGCCTTCGATCGTGAGTTGAGGCTCGGCATTTGGAAGGAACACGTGCTTGGCGGCGAATACGCGCAAATAGGGCTCGCCCGGCTTCGCATTCACTATGTAGTCGGTTGTTTCTCCTTCGCGCACGGAAAACTTGGTCTCGGCCGCCGTGTGCGCTTTCGAATAGGCGGAAATTGAATATGCTCCCGCCGGCAACGTCCCGAAGTCGAACCTGCCTTCTCCATTTGTCTCAAGCGTTTCATGAAGAAAGTAGGTTCCGGTCGGCTCATTGAGACGATAAAGCGCTACTGTCGCGCCCGGCAGGGTCTTACTATTCTCGGTCATTACAACACTGCCGTTCAGCCTTCCAAGGCGAACTTCGTCGTTAATGCTGAACGCAACAAGTGCGCCTGCAAATAGAATGCCGACAACTAAGCTAATTAACGCTTTCATGGATTTCTCCGGAGTTTCGTTTGGTGAGGAAATGCGCCAAGGCGATCAGAACAACGGAAATGCCGATGCTCCAACCGAGTATTTGAATCTTGTCCGCACGCTCCATCAGAAGGTGCGGTGCGGCAAATTTGAAAGTGGCGACGACTGTAGCTGCAAGCGCTCCGATGGCCGCAAGCACGCCGAGCCGATCTCCTCCGCCGAGTCCAGCTACAAATGGAGCGAGCGCAAGGCCGATCAGAACACCGACAGTGCCCTCCGCGCCGAGTACGAAGTCGGCGGCAATGAGCATCGATACCGCGATCACTCCGGCGAGGATAGCGATGGCGGGCTTAGCAAAACCGGAAAACCTATCGGCTGCACGCCCTAACCATGATCCGACGGCAATCGGCAAAACAACGCCGGCAACAATTCCCATCACTGCGTATTGCTGGCCCACGTCGATCTGGCGAGTTTCCGTGGGGTACATCTCCAGGAAGGTGCGATAGAAGAGCAAAGCCACCAGGGAAGCCATTGAAAGCAACCCTCGATACGAGCCGGCGGCGAGCAAAAACGTTGCGGCAAAGACAGTGCTGATTCCGAGGCCCAAGCCTTGCAGTAATCCAAAGGCGACGGTGGACCACGCCAGCCAAATCAGCGTGGCGATCGCGAATGGGCCGTGAGACTTGCCGTCTTCGTTCTCCAACAGCCAGGCAACAACCGCAGCTGTGATCACTGCGCCGAGGGCAACGTTGAAAGACGCTCCAAGGAAAAGGAACCGCATAGCGATCAACTTCGCAGCCCCGACAAGAATAACGGCAACAATCAGCCACTTGACCCACTTGGAGAGCGACCCGAAATTGACAGCGGCAAGTGCGATCACTGCAATGATCCCGATCAGAGTTGGCATCATCTCTGCCCGATCCACACCGTCTCGATAGGATCCCAACGCAGATGCGCCCGAAACTGCTGCAATCAAGAATGCTGCAAGGCGGTCGCTGCCAAGTGACCCTCCACCTGCGCTGCAAGCAGAGGCAATACCGCCACCAATCGCCATGCCGAGCCAAACGGACATGCGCATCTCTTCAGGAAGAAGCAGAGCAACTCCCCCGGCGAGAGTCGCCATGCCCATGGCGGCGAGAGGGCTCCTACCTGTTCGCGGCTCGAGGAAGTAGGCGGCAAACGTCGCCAACACGCCGATTCCAACGCCATGGCCCACTTCCACCAGGCCAGGCAAAGTTGCCTTCATGCCAAACCCAAGCGCGTAAACGATCGCGACCGCGATCAAAGACATCCATAGTGGCGTCGCGGTGCGTGAGCCGCCCGGCGCGCTCTTCGACGACGAGGCAAAAACGGCAATCAAGCCTGCTGCTACTGCGATCCAAGGCAGAAACCTATCCAAACATCCCTCCAAGGCCCGGGCGCTGCAATCCTGCGTCACCGAGCACCGACTCTATTATTCTTGTTTTGCAAAGCTTTTGCGAAGGTTGTCGTTAAGAATCTCTGATCACCCGCAGTAAGCCTGCTCAAACACACCAAGGGAGGTGCGCAAAGTTATTGCTTGCGTGGACAAAGGCTGACGACCCTCCCGCAATCGGGAGGGATCTTTGCGGCTCGCAGCCTTGCTGGGGTAGAAAACAGCCATGGCATGGTTGAGGGCATTCGGGATTCTGTTTTGTGTCGCGGGCGTGGGTTCCATCGCACTGTTTCGGGAAGCGCCGGCAGGGCAGTCGATGGCTACCGGCATCGTGTTTCACGACAAGGATGGCGATCGCGTGCGCGACACGGGCGAGCCGGGTATCGCCGAAGTTAGGGTCTCCAACGGATCAGAAATTGTAAAAACTGGCCACGATGGGCGGTGGCGACTTCCGGTCGGTGAAGACACCATGTTCTTTGTTGTAAAGCCGCGAGGATGGATGACGCCGCTAAACCACCACAACTTGCCGCTGTTCTACTACATCCACAAGCCACACGGCTCACCAACAGTGCGTTTCGGTGGAGTGGCGCCGACCGGCCCGTTGCCGGCATCGATCGATTTTCCGCTCTCGCCACAGACAGAGCCGGACAACTTTAGGGCGATTTTCTTTGGTGACACGCAGCCGCGCGACGCAAGGGAAGTCGATTACATTACGCACGACGTTATCGAGCCCATGATCGGCAAGACCGATGCCGCTTTCGGTGTAACTCTGGGCGATGTTGTTTACGATGACCTATCGCAGTTCGAAAGAATTAATCGTGCGGTCGCGCTAATCGGGATCCCTTGGTACAACGTCTTGGGGAACCACGACATCAACTATGATGGCGACAGCGATGAACATTCTGACGAGACATGGGAGCGATTGTACGGCCCCAACTATTATTCGTTCGATTACGGGCCGACGCACTTCGTTGTCTTGGATGACGTGAATTGGCACCCAGCTAAGGGAGAGACGCGAGGACGATACACCGGCACCTTTGGCGAAAAACAACTGAAGTGGCTCGAAACCGATTTATCGTTGGTTCCAAACAATCAGTTGGTGGTGCTAATGATGCACATACCGCTGCACAGTACTGAAGACAAAGAGCGGATTTTTCGATTGATCGAGAGCCGCCCCTACGCACTTTCCGTTTCTGCGCACGAGCATTTTCAAGAGCATTATTTCTACGCCGAGAAAGACGGCTGGAAGGGCCCAAAACCCCACCACCACATCGTCAACGTTACCGTTTGCGGCAGTTGGTGGCAAGGCGCGCCGGACGAGCGCGGCATTCCGCATACGACCATGCGCGATGGCGCTCCAAATGGCTACAACATTTTCTCGTTCGACGGCAACCAGTACAGCATTGAGTTCCGGGCGGCAGGCCGCTCGGAAGGTTATCAGATGCAAATCCATGCGCCGGATGACGTGCCGACAAACGAGCAGACACTTTTCAAAGTCAATGTATTTGGTGGCAACGAAAAAACGAAAGTCGAGATGCGGATAGATGAGGGCGGATGGTCGCCAATACGGCAAGTTAGAAAATTCGATCCCGCGTACCAAGATACGTTTGCCCGTGAGACCGGTTTGCAAGCACCGTTTCGCCGCAGCCCTGCTCCGATCGCATCGTCGCACTTGTGGGAAGGTTTGATTCCCGCAGGCTTGAGCGACGGGCCTCACCGCTTGACAGTGCGTGCCACCGACATGTTTGGGCAGGTGTTTACGAGCGTGCGACTGGTACACGCGGTCGTAAATCCGTAACAACCCGGCCTCAAAAACGTAGGAACCATTACCGATGAGACTACTCGGAATAGGTTTGGCGATACTTTCTCTGGCTGCTGTAGCGCAGGCGCAGGTGAACATGGGCGCACTAAAGCGCGGTCATCCGCGTATCGCTTTTACGGAGCAGGACGAGCAGCGCATCAAGAATCTGATGCGGTCGGACGACTTGTTGGAAAAGTTAGTCCAGCGCAATAATCAGCTTGCGGACCGCGGCATCGGCTTGCCGACAACAAAGCGGCAATTAATCGGCCCCAGGATGCTCGATGAAAGCCGCATCGCTATCGAGCGAGTAGTGCAGCAAGCGATGGCGTACCGTATGACCGGAAATCGAAAATACGCCGACCGTGGAATCCAAGAAATGATGATGGCCGCGCGTTTTAGTGATTGGAATCCGAGCCACTTTTTGGACGTCGGCGAAATGCTAACTGCCATGGGCATTGGCTACGATTGGCTGTACGACGCCATGTCGCGATCCGAACGCGACACGATTCGTAGCGCGATAGTCGACAAGGGAATCAAGGTTGCGATCAGCCAACAGGGCTCACGCGAACAGATGTGGATGACCGGTGACAATAACTGGACATCGGTTGTAAACGGTGGGCTGATCGTAGCTGCGCTGGCAATTGCGGATGAAGAGCCATCCCTTGCAAAAGCCGTTATCGACCGCGGGATAAAAGCGATTAAGAAAATGGACAAGGTGTACCGCCCTGACGGCGCGACGCACGAGGGCCCGCTTTATTGGCACTACGGGTTTACTTTCCACGCTCTCGCGCATCGAGCGCTGGCGACGGCGTTGCCCGGACATTCACTATACGGCGACTCCGTTTACTCGAAGACCGGTGCATTTCCGATTTACTTGCAGGGCCCAACAGGCGCTTGGTATAACTACGCCGATAGCACTAGCCAGTTCTATCTGAGCCCGGCGATGTTCGAGCTATCGCGTAATTTCAACAACTCCTTCTACGCTTGGTGGACGCGCGACCAATTGCAATCCCTACTCGGCCCGCAATTCCGGACGTACAACAACGAATACCGAATGTTCCCGATGTTCATCGCTTGGTACGATAGCCGAGGCAGCGCGTCGGATGCGCCCCTGGATGCGAAGTTCTTAGGGAAGTCGCAAGTATTTACGATGCGCGGTTCGTGGACTCGCAATGACGCGTCATTCGTTGGCGGGAAGGGCGGCAACAATTCGCTTTCGCACGCGCACCAAGACGTTGGATCGTTCGTTTACGAAGCGCTCGGCGTTCGCTGGGCTGTAGACCTCGGCCCGGACAACTACAACCTGCCCGGCTATTGGGAAAATAAAGAGGGCGGAGATCGTTGGAAGCTTTTCCGACTCCACGCCCTCAGCCATAACACAATCACAATCGGTGGGCGCAATCAGCGTATTAGTGGATTGAGCTCGATTACACGCACAGGCTTCTCGGGAAACAACCCCATCGCAATCGTCGACCTCGGCTCAGCGTATCGCGGTCATGCGTCCTCGATAAAACGTGGATTCAAGTTAATCGGCAGGGAAGACCTGCTCATTCAAGATGAGATATCCGGCGCGATCGGAGACATACGGTGGACGATGATGACCGCAGCGAACATATCTCTTAACGGCGATCGAGCGACCCTTTCGCAGGCCGGCAAAACATTGACAGCACGCATCTTGTCGCCTTCGAACGCGACATTCAAAGTCCTCGGCGCTGATCCAGAAATGAGCGGGCAAAACCGAAACTCAGGTTATCGCCGTTTGGCGATCGAACTCGGAAGCGCTCGCAGCGGGCGTATCGTTGTGCAACTTTCGCCGGGCGGAAACCCCCGTCCGGCGAGCGTGCAGCCTTTAGCGGAGTGGCGTTAGCCGCCACCCAGCCCAAGGTCTTTGCCCTTATTGATCGCCGGCACGCCATCCGTGAGCCACGGTGGCGCCGGTGCATCCATCAGGTAGTGATCGAAGAACTGCTGCATGCGAATCGCCCAGTCTTTACGGTTAGCCATGCGCGCAAGGCCGTGATCCTCCTCGTTGTAATTGAACAGCCACACCGGTTTATTCAATCGGCGTAGCGCCATGTACATCTCGATACCTTGATACCAAGGCACTGACCCGTCTTTATCGTTGTGTAAAAGGAGCAACGGAGTGCGAACTCTGTCTGCCCAGAACACCGGAGAATTCTCGATAAACTGCAACGGTTTATCCCAAATCGTTCCGCCAATTCGACTTTGAGTTTTTTCGTATTGGAACTGTCGGCTCATACCGGAGCCCCAGCGAATACCGCCATACGCGCTTATCATATTGGCAACGGGCGCGCCTGCTTCGGCGGCCGCAAACAGATTAGTGCGTGTTACCAAGTGGCACACTTGGTAGCCACCCCAACTGTGGCCCTGAATCGCAATTCGCTTTGGTTCGGGGAGCCCTCTATTGATCAGCGATAACACACCCGGTACGATGGCGCTTTCGGCGCTCTCGCCAGGGTAGCCGATCTCGTAAGGAATATCCGGAGTGAAAACCAGGTAACCGCGGCTCACATAAAAGGGAATGTTGATGGAGCTGCTACCTGGACTCGGCGAATAGAATGTATGCAGATTTTGCGAGAGCCGCTCATAGAAGTAAACGATCATCGGATACTTCTTAGTGGGGTCGTAATTCTCTGGCTTGTAAAGCACACCCTGGAGCGGCACGCCGTCATCGGATGTCCACTCCACAAGCTCGGACGATCCCCACAGGTATTCGCTCATTTGAGGATTGGCGTTGGTGCGTTTCCTCGGATTTTCGAATTTTGAATTGGTGGTCCAAATATCGGGGTACTCATTAAAGCGTTGTCTCGTCATGATCACCACATCTGCATCGTCCGCTTTTGAGGAGTAGCTGTACCGGTAATCACCGTAAATCAGCTCGCGGAGGGTGCCGTCCGGCATCCTCTCGAAATAACCTGTCGCTTTCGTTTTGTCGTTTGTCGCCGAAAAAAGAATAGGCTTGGTAATGTCCCAGAATCGCTCGTCGGGGTCAATCCTCAATGGCCGCAACCGCATCCCAGATTCGCGACCGCGAGTCAGTCGTACAGGCTCACGGCGTCCCGCGGGATCAAGAGACCAAACGTCGAAGTTGTCATAAACAAGTAATCGATCCTCGCCGGTTGTCCAGCCCATAGTCCCGTACGAACCCGCAAGGCTCGGCGAATCGTGCACCTCGTTGAAGAACGGGAACTGCGCACCCTTCGATGCCTCTATGACTTCTGCTTCGAGCCGCGCGGGCCTCGTGAACCACGCTTGCTTCTCGCTGTCCCACCAAGAAAGCCATTTTCCGGTCGGGGACATTTGAACGCCGTCGCCTGATTGCTGCTTCAACAGCGCGCGCCTGCCGCTACGCAGATCGATAAAAGTGTAATCGCTGTAGGTTTCGTCATAAGATACCAACGGTCCGTAAATCTCGCTGTTCGTGGCGATAGCAACGTCTCCGTCGCCTTCGTCGGCAATTGAAACACTCGGGTGCTCCGCAGTCTCGAGTTGCATCACGCGGCCCGAGCCGATGTCGAGCATCGCCGCATAAGATTTATTCCGAACACCGTTTGCTCGCAACAATTGCATCGGTTGAATCAGAGGATCGCTCCAGTGCCAAATATCAACGTTGACTTTCTCGTCAGCAGGCACTTCTTCGGCAGGTGTGCCCGGCTCTGCCGGCTTTTCTCGAGTGGAGAAAAGCAGCCGTTCGCCCTCTTCTGAAAATCGAACGCCGACTCGGTCCGTCACTTCCCACTCACCGAAAGCGTCGTGATCTGCTTTAACTGCCATCTTCGGCTGCTGATTAGGCCGCCACAAATAGATATCCCACGATTGCACTTTCTCGGTATAAGTGCGCGCGTCCGACTGAAACGCCACCATGCCTTTATCGAGTACGGATAACGACTTGTACATCGCCATCCCTTCGACAATCGTGGTCGCCTTGCCTGTCCCCGGCTCTAATGAGAAAATGCCGTCTCCCGCACCATCTTTAGTGGAGGTAGAGTAAGTGATCACCTTGCCTCCCTTGTGCCAGGCGAAGTCCGAAACGTCCGAGAGCTTGATCTCGCGGCCAGTCGAAAGCTCCATAAGCGTAAGCTCTCGGCCAACGGTGTGCCCTCGCCGCTTCTGCGGTTTCGGATCAACAGGCTTCTCAGGCTCCTGCTCGCCTTCGGGCTTTGCTGTAGGCGTTGGGGTTCGAACTGCCGCCGCCGGCATGGGCTCAGCGCGGTACGAAATCCACGTGGAGCCTTCCTCTGCCAAGTTGTAGGTTTGGATCCGCTCTATCGTTTTGCTGGTCCCCGTCGATAGGTCAAGTATCTGCAGCGAGTTCTTGGGCATCTCCTCGGGCTTCTTCTTTTCCTTCTTAGCCTTCTCAACGTCCGCCTCGAGCGGAACGACCGTCAGGAACAGGTAACGGCCGTCGTCAGAGAACCGCGGTGCGGTACCACGAGGATAGGCCGTCGTCCGGTCGGTCAACAGGTCCACCAAATGAAGCTCTGGGTCACCTTTCGTAGCCCGCGTGCCCCAGGCGAGAAATTTGCCATCGGGGCTGAG
>JBDSVQ010000174.1:0-5310 GCA_039927135.1 Fimbriimonadales bacterium
AGAGAATCACTGAGCCCAAGGCACCTCGCTCAATCGCAGATCGGATATCCGAGCCATCACCAAGCAAGTGCAGTTGGCCCACAAACTCGTCGAGCGACTTTGGCCGGAGCCTCGCTGGGAGCGGGGCTTCGGGACCGGGTTCGGCCGTTCGCTCCTCAAAGAGGCTCATGAGTCTCAATTTACCCGTGCGAGGTACCTTTAGCCCGTATGCACCGAGTATGGGTTCGCACCGCGATTGTCGGTGTCGTCGTCGCCGCACTGATCGCGGGTGCCGTCTTCCTACGCAGTCGCCCTCAGGGCTTGCCAATTGCCGACTTCCCAGCGGTTGACTCAAAGGGTTACATAGCCGCAATCATGGAGAAGGACGGCAAGAGCCGCCTCGTTGCCATCAAGCCCGACGGGTCTCTCCGAGAAGCGCCCGGAAGCGCGACTGCCATCGATAGCGAAATCGTTTGGAAGCCGGACGGTAGGCGCGTTCTATTTGTATCCAATCGGTCTCCGGGCGGTTCTCTCCAGGTGTTCGAGTGGACACCCGACCGGGACGCGGATCCCATACAACTGACTCCGGGCGGCGCGAGCAGGCAAAACCCTTGGTTCAGCCCATCTGGCGACCAGTTCCTTTACGCAAGCGGCGGAAATATCCTCGCGACGACGTATCCTCAACTTCGCTCCCGGCGCATCATGCCTCCATCTTCGGGTCCTGAGGGCCGCGAGACGGAGTCGGGCGAACATATTCACCAGGAAGGCGACAACCACGAACACGACTTGGTTTCGACCATCTGGACGAACTACTCAGAAGCCATCGAAGGCGAGGCGTTCTCGAAAGGCTTTCTGGATGGCAACACGCTTCTCGGGCAATACACAACGTCGAGGGGGCAGGTTGTGATCCTGCAAAACCTTGACCCCGCCGATGAGCGCGAGGCCCTTCCTCAAGCAGTCTTCGGCGGCCAAGCAATCGACATCACTTATCATGCAGCCACCGCCAAGGCAGTGGTTGCGATCATGGACTTCAGGTTTCCAATCCTTGCAGAAGTACCTAAAGAGGCGATCCTCCCCGACGGAACGGTGAAGACACCTTTTACCAACGCGCTCTTCGCAATAGGCTTACGTGATAACTCGGCGCTTCCGATTTTCCTTTCGGCCGACGATTCCCAAACCCTTATGTCGCCCGCGATCTCTCCCGATGGAACACGCGTGGCATTCGTGATCATGGAAAAGTCCGCCGGAGCGAAACGTGTTACAGGAATGCTAGTTGCTCCGATTGAGCAAGGCGGTGTTCAAAAAGCGCAGCCGATTGCGCAGGGCGAGATTTCGTCTCCATCGTGGAGCCCCGACGGCCAAACGATAGCTTTTATCCGCAATGGCGATGTATGGACCATATCAGCCGACGGCCAAAACGAAAAGAACTTGACGAACGGCAAGGGTCGGTTCTCGACACCGCTGTTTAGCCCGATGCGCTAAGGAACGTCGACAAGGCCGATGACCGCGTCGGCATATGCCTTCAGCATGTCTCGCACTATTGTGCGAATGGCGGGGCGTACGTCTCGAGGTGTCGGCTCGCCTTCGGCGACCGCGCCAAGAATCGCGCCGCGTGCATCGGCCGTTCGCCCGGCCGCCCGCTCATACCAATCCGCTGCTTGCGTGGGATCTAGCACAACCCTGTAGCCGTTGAGCGCAAGGAACGAGAGTACGCCAATGAGCGCAGTTCCGCGGTTGCCTGACGAAAACGGCCGGAGCCTTGAGAAACCGGTGAGGAAGGTGGCAGCCTGATCGATAACGTGATGGGTGCCACCGTAGGCGTACTGGCCGAAGGTCGCCTCCTCGAGCTGCGAAAACTTGTAGGGCAGGACTTCGTTTGTCACCTCGTGGTTGATCCACAGGATGTCTTGGATGGTTAAGTAGTGGGTCGCTGCACGCGGCTCGGTTGTCATCGTGGGCATTTTACCGCCCGCCTCGGTGGATGAAGTCCTCGGCATGAACGGCCTTCCTTTCGGTGGCCATGTCATCACGGTCTGACGACAACCTATACGGATACACGTGTTGGGCTAGAAACGCCATGCTGCCGTCTCGCTCCTGCGCTTCCCCACGTAGGGTTACAAATGGTGAGCATATGATCGCTTTGCCATATTTTTTGTAAGTCTCTTCAAAACACGTCACGTTCAAAAGTCCCGTCTCGTCCTCCAAATCGAAAAACACCACGGTTCTGCCCGAAGAAGTCGGTGGGAACCTCAGCCGCATAGCATGACCGACGACCACGGCTTTTTGCCTATTCTTTAATTTCTCTCGCGCAACCGCCGCAGACACCGCCCCTTTCTCGGCAACCCGTTGCCTTTCGAAAGCCATTAAATGCTTATCGATATCTAACCCCAACATCGAACGCTCCAACACTGCTTTTTCGTATTCGCTAAAGTCTTGCACTGTAGTATCGATTGCCGGCTCTCGCGGCTCGAATAAACAACCATGAGACGCCTTTGCATCGGCAACCGCGTTCGGCAAACACCACAGCAAAGCACGCCTGTTGTCATGCATCGACTCAAACGCACCCGACAAAATCAAACATTCCAGTTCGTTAGAATTCGGGCGCACCTTCCTTGCAAAGTCAAAAATAGAACGATACGGCTTGCACTCTAAAATACGTTCCTTGGTTTTGGAAGATAGCTGATACTGCTGCATCAGCCCAACCCGTATCCCACCATCTTCTACCGCAAATTTAGCTAATGAGGCGTTTACATCTATCGGCAAAATCGGCACGTCTCGAATCCGTGCCTCATTCGCGATGGTTCCCGGGCCGTAATACCCGGCAGGCTGGGCGGAAAGCAGCGAAGCAAAGTACTCCGCCGGATAATGCTGCTGGCAATATACGCAACGCACCGACATATCTGCAAACGCTAGGGCATGCCCTTGCGCAAACCCGTATCCCTTGAATCCGGAAACAAGCTCGAACACCTCTTCCGCAATCGCCTTATCGAATCCGTTTGAGAGACAACGGTCTATCACCTCGTCGCGTATCGTTTCGTCCCACGATTCCGCTCGACGCTTGTGGATTCCCTCACGAATCGTTTCAGCTTCGCCCGATGTGTATCCGCAAAAAGCCTGAAGCAGCTGATCCACCTGCTCCTGAAAAACTATAATCCCATAACTGATCCCAAGCACCGCCTCGAAAAGTGGATGTGAATATTGATGCGGCTTGTCGCTGCGTCGCCTTCTTATCAGCTCATTTATCTTTACGGCGCCGCCCACACCGGGTCGGATTCCTGCCTGCACCAGGCTGACGTCGTGCAGGTTCTTCGATCGCAAGCGCATGTGCGCCTGGCGCATCGCCGGCGAAGCGCTTTGCGGAGTGCCGATCAAATTTCCTTTGCGGAAATCCTCATAAACTTTATCGTCGTCCCAGGGCAGATCCTGCGCGTCAAACTCGGGTTTCGACTCTCTTATACTGCGCTGCGTGCCTGCTAAAACATCTTGGCCGCGCAAACAAAGTACATCGAATTTATTGAAAAACTTCTTGCTGCTGTACTTATCCCACTGAATTATCCTAACGCCATCCCTACCTGATTCCATAACAGGCACAGTCTCGCAAATCGGTGTGGCAGAAAGCACAACCCCCGACGAGTGTGCAGCCATCTGACGAGGCAAGCCATCGATTTTGCCGGCAAGCTCAAAAAGCAGCTTCAACCTCTCGGTGGGTATCCCGCTATCTCTAAGCTCAGGACGCTTTTCGATACCGCTTTCGATATATTTCCCAGACACCGAGCCGTGTAGCCGCTTCGCCAAGAAATCTAGAGTCGGCTCAGGGATCATCAGCGCCTTGCCGATAAACCGCACGATGCCTCGCCCCTGGTAAGTGGCAATCGCGCAAACCGTCGCTACATGGTCTTTCCCATAACGTCTCTCAAAAAAATGCCGAACCTCATCGCGTCGCGCGGCTTCGAAATCAACATCGATATCCGGCTTCTTGCTGCCATCGGAAGGCAAGAACCTATCGAAGTGCAGCCTGTGCTCAATCGCATCGATTCGCGAAACCCCCAGGCAATACGAAACCGCGCTATCAACGGCAGACCCGCGTGCGCTGAATAGGATCCCCTCACTTCTCGCCCAATTGCAAGCCTCCCAAATCGCGAGAAAATGGTTTGCGAAGCCCAGTCTGCAAATCCTGTCGAGCTCACCTCCGATACGGTACTTGTGCTCGACTGAAATATCCTTATACTTTTTGTGAGCTTCGTTAATAACGATTGCTCGCAATGTACGCTCTGGTTGATCATCGAATTTGGGAAACGCAGGTGCATCAGGCAGCGGGTCGTCTGCGCATTCTTCCGCTATTCTCCACCCGTTATTAACAGCATCCCACCCAAAGTGCGAACACAACGCATGAGCCTGCCGCAGATACCTCTCTGTATTGAGCCATCTAACCGGCATTCTGTCGTTAGAGTCCTTCCTGCCAATTATTTCCTCTACCGTGCATAACGTCTCGGCACAAACCAGCGCATCTTGCGCTGCGAAATCTTTTCGGTTCAAGTGTGCAACAGGTCCTCCAGCCACCACTGGTATCCCCTCTCTTTCGGCCAAAGCGCGCAGTGATCGGCCGTGAGCAAGTGACCAAGGTGCGGCGCTTTCTTCGAGCTCAATATAGACCTCACTAAACACCCGCCTTAACCTATTCAGTTGCTGACGCGCGAAATGCTCATTCTTCCTAACTAGCGCGCGGTCTACAGGCCCGGCATAGCCTCCCGTAAGGCAAATCAAGCCGTCCGTCGATCCAGAGTAGTCATCAATATCGAAAGCAGGCAGTAGGCGGTCGCCGGTTAGATGACAATGCGTGATCATTCTTGAAAGCGCCGCATAGCCTATTTTATTTTTTGATAAAACTACAATTGCCCCACCACCGATGATCTCTAATGATGCACCGATAATCGGCTTTATCCCCATTTGTTTAGCGGTCTTGCAAAAGTCGACAACCCCTGCAAGCGAAAATTTATCTGTTATTGCAGCCGCCCGATACCCTCTAAGCCTGCAGTGTGCCGCAAGGTGCTCCGGCATAAGCGTGCTTCTTCCAAAAGAAAGAGCTGTTATGCCATGGAGGGAGGCAATGGGATAGGATTGAACTGTTGCATTCGCGCACTCTTCTACATTGCGAAGCGACTCCCGGTATTCCAACCGTAAAACGTCGTAGTCTACTGTGTGGCCAATCTCTTGGCTCTTTTTCTTCTGAGCAGACATTCCAGAAGCAACGGCTCGCTCGAACGAACTCTCGCGTAGAATGCCGCTTTCGTCTAAAAACCTAACCCACTCAGTCTCAGGCTCCTGATCCCA
>JBDSVQ010000175.1:0-3943 GCA_039927135.1 Fimbriimonadales bacterium
ATCGCGAATGCCGAGATCACCGCGGGCGACAGGCCAAGCTTCACCTCGCTAAAACAAAATTTCGTCCCCTCAGCAGCAACGACGACGTCGCAAACGCACGCCAGCCCGACGCCGCCACCGAACGCCGCGCCGTGAACCTGCCCGATTACGGGGCAAGGGCAGTCGTCGATAGCCAAAAACAGGCCGCCGAGCGCTTGGGCGTCCGCGAGGTTCTCTGCCTCGGTGTAGTTGATCGAGCGCTGCATCCAAGCGAGGTCGCCGCCTGCACAGAAGGACTTGCCTTCGCCCTTGAGAACGACTGCCAAATCGTCATCTCCCATGCTGCGGAACGTCTCGGTGAGACCGGCAATCAGCTTGTCATCAAGGGCGTTTCGCACGTCGGGGCGGTTGAGGGTGACAGTTAAGACGCCGTCGGCGAACGAAGTGAGGTGGTCGGACATCGCCTCAGGGTTTACCCGATGGCACGGTGCATAATCGCGGAGAGGGATGAATCGAAACGAGCTAGTGCGGCACCTCAAGAAGCATGCGTGCGAGATAAGCCATGAGGGAGGCAACCACTCAATAGTGAAGAACGAGGTTACAGGTAAGTCCGCGCCCCTGCCTCGACACCAGAAAATTCAGCGTGGAATCGTCTATCGGCTCTGCAAGCAGCTTGAGATTCCTCCTCCGGCGAGCCTTTAGCTAGCGAGCTGAATCGTCTCAACGTTGGCCTGATCGACGTTGTCGACGGCTTCCTGCCTGCGGAACTCCATCAGCTCCCGCATAGCGTCGAGAACATTCGCACGAGCCTCTTCTTTAGTGGCTCCCTGTGAGAACGCACCTGGAATCTCGGGAATCTCAGCGATCCACCAGCCGTTCTCACCCTTCTCGAAGATGATCGTCAGGCGACTTTCCATAGCAAATAGTATACATCCTGCTACCCCACCAAAAAGGTAAAATTACTCGTGCCCTCCCCAATTAGAAACATCGGCATCATTGCGCATGTCGACCATGGCAAGACCACTTTAGTGGACGCCATCTTCAAACAAGCCGGACTTTTTAGAGAGAATCAGGCGTCACGCGACCGCGTGATGGACAGCAACGACCTGGAGCGCGAGAAGGGCATTACGATCCTTTCAAAGGTCGCCAGCGTTCGGTACAAGGGCTCGAAGATCAACATCGTCGATACGCCTGGGCACGTCGATTTCGGCGGAGAAGTGGAGCGGGTGCTTTCGATGGTTGATGGCGTCCTGCTGGTTGTAGACGCTTTCGAAGGTCCTATGCCGCAGACGCGATTTGTTTTGAAAAAGGCTTTTGCTAACGGATTGCGGCCGATCGTTTGCATTAACAAAATCGATAGGGAAGGCGCGCGTCCTTTGCACGCTTACGATAAAACGCTCGATTTGTTTATCGACCTGGGCGCGAGCGAAGACGATTTATTTTTTCCGCATTTGTACACCTCCGGTTCAGCCGGTTTTGCGCGCATGACGCCAGACGGTGGCGAGCAGGATATGCGCGAACTGTTCGAAATGATCTTGCATGCGATACCGCCTCCGAAAATGGAAGAAGGGCCATTCTTGCTGCAGGTTAATAATCTCGACTATTCGGATTATTTGGGTCGAATGTTTGGCGGTAAGGTCTTGCGCGGAAGCGTGAAAGTCGGCGACCGATTGGTTCTCATGCGTGAGGATAAGCGAGTTCCATTCGGCGTTACCAAGCTTTGGGTTTACGAGGGAATCTCGCTTAAGGAAGTTGAAGAAGTCGCGTCCGGTGAGATTGTTATGCTCAGCGGCCTGGACGACGTTCTGATCAGCGACACCATCGCCGATCCGGCCGTTAGTGAACCGATGGCTGTGATCGATATCGAACAGCCGACGCTGACGATGTCGTTTTATGCGAACCAGTCTCCGCTGGCGGGCCAAGATGGTGGCAAGCACCTGACGATCCAAAAGATAAGAGAGAGGTTGGAGCGCGAGGCGAAGATCAGCGTGGCTCTGAAGATCGATCCCGATGCTCCGGCGGAAACGGTGAAGGTGTTCGCCCGAGGAGAGCTTCAGCTCGCGATATTGATCGAAACAATGCGCCGTGAGGGCTACGAGATGGCGATCAGCCGGCCGAAGGCAGTTCTAAGGAAGGGCGAAAAAGGTGAGACGCTGGAGCCGATCGAGATGCTCACGTTGGAGTTCCCGGAGGAGCACATGGGCGCCGTTATGACAGAGTTAAGCCGACGACGTGGCGACATGGTCGACATGTCGAAAGACGAAAGCGGTAATTCGCTGCTGACTTACGAAATACCGACGCGCGGCCTAATTGGATTTCGATCAAATTACTTAACTCTAACGCGTGGATTCGGCATTCTTAGCCAGGCTTTAGAGGGTTTTGGTCCGTTTAGAGGCGAAGTTGTGAATAGAACTCGCGGCGCATTAATCGCCAAAGATCCCGGCAAGCTAACGCGTTATGCCTACGAAGACGTGCAAGAGCGCGGCCAGCTTTTTTATGAGCCCGGCACCGAAGTTTATGGTGGCATGATCGTGGGCGAGTGCGCGCGGGATGAGGATATTGTCGTGAACATCACGAGGCAGAAGGCGGCAAACAACATGCGGTCTTCTACGGCGGACTCAACGACTGTGATTGATTCTCATCGCGAGTTTTCGCTGGAGCAGGCGTTGGCTTGGCTTCGGGATGACGAGCTTCTTGAGGTCACCCCCAAGATGCTTCGGTTCCGCAAGGAAGTGCTGGATCACAGCGAGCGGCGTGTTTCTGAGAGAAAGTCGACCGTCTAGCAGAACGTAAAGGCCATTTAGGTCGTATTCAAGACTGTGAGGCGAACCCACGAAGGTACGCGCCAAGTCGACAGTTGCCCAACAATGATCCGGGGCGTACTCGTAACAGAGTACATCGTGGACCGAAAAGGCGCACAACAGGCGTGATGCACCCGGACTGGATAGCGAACCTAAGTAGAATCGTCTCACCAACGATTTCGATGCGGCACAGTGGTGCCGCCTTTGGAATAGCCGCCATGAAAGTGTTTGGTCTAAAAGTTAGGAATCCGCGGGTGCCTGTTCCGGTGCCCGTCACCCTGTATGCCATCCTCGGCATCCTTGATTTTGGGCTGACGCTGATCGCGTTTCAGCTCGGTTTTAAGGAAGGCAACCCGATCCTGGATTGGTACGCGCAGAACAACCTGTTCGAGGTCGCGAAGGTCGGCTCCACTTTAGCGGTTGTCGTGATCGGCTTCCTGCTTTGGGAGAAGAAGCTGGTGCGATACATCTTCATCGGCGCGAATGTGCTGATGGTGGGTGTCGTTCTATTCCACATTGCGAACTTGCTGACGATCATTTTCTCGTAGTTCGTCCACAATCTCCTCGTGGCTGAGTTTACGGTCGAGGGCATTGTGTTGCGCCGTTGGGACACGGGGGAATCTGACCGCCGTCTCGCGGTTCTCACGCCAGACCGCGGCAAGATCTACCTTACAGCACGCGGATCGCGCAAAGCTGGGGCGCGGC
Organism: Fimbriimonadales bacterium; assembly: GCA_039927135.1. Classification (GTDB taxonomy): domain Bacteria; phylum Armatimonadota; class Fimbriimonadia; order Fimbriimonadales; family ATM1; genus JACDEQ01. The sequence goes on from JBDSVQ010000175.1 coordinate 3,486, forward strand.
TTGCGGCTTTCACTGAGCCCGGGACGCATGCGTCATTTGGGGTTGGTGCACGGCGGAACGCTTACGTCACGCAGGTTCAACCCTTGCAGGGGTTTTCGGGGCTCCGGTCGGATTACGTTAGGCTGATGTGCGCTTTGGCTTTGTTTGAGGTCGTTGATGCGGTGTCGCCGGAGGACCAGCCGGTGCCGGAGACCTATACGGAGTGCGTTGCGGCTGTTTCGGCGATCGCTTCCGGGGAGCCGGTTGCCGCTCTGTGCTGGTTCGATTTGCGGCTCATGGCATCGACAGGGCATGGCCCGGACTTTTCTCGGCCCTCGTTGCTGCTGAGTCCCGAGGACGGAGGTGCGGCGACAGCCGTGTCTCGCGATGCGTTTTCGGTTAGCAAGGAGGTTGCGATCACGTTATCGAAATTGCAGGGGTTGCCGTCTCCGCCCGAGAAATTGAAGGGTGGCGGGGAA
>JBDSVQ010000176.1:0-5475 GCA_039927135.1 Fimbriimonadales bacterium
TGAACCGCAAGCGGGAGCATCTCCCGCGATCGGCGAAATCGGTAAGCGTGAAGAGGTGGAGGAAGTTCGAATCGAAATGCGCGTTCCGGCTTCGGCCCGACAAGCGGTTGAAAGTACGTTACTAAAAACGCATCCGTACGAGGAGCCTGCGTACGACTTTTTTAGAGTGGAGGCACCGCCCGCGTCGCTGGGAAGAATGGGGACGTTGCCGGAGTCGGTTCCGTCTGCTGAATTGAGAGCGTTTGTCGACCGCGCGCTCGGTTCGCGGTGCGAGCTTTACGGAAAGTTAGAGCGGAAAGTCTCGAAAGTGGGCGTCGTTGGTGGGGCGGGCGGGGACTATTGGATGCGCGCGAAATGCGCCGGGTGCGACGTATTGGTAACCGGCGAGTGCGCGCATCATCACGGGCGAGATGCCGCCGAAAGCGGCTTTTGCATCGTGGAAGCAGGGCATTACCACACCGAGCAGCCCGGCATGCTTGCGCTCTGCAAGCGACTGAACGTCGCGATGCCGAGTGCGGGGTTTGAGGTTTTCGAACCACCTAAGGGTCGATGCGGGAGGCCGGAGTGATGCGATTCTTGCTCTCAACTCTTGGTTTTATCTCGGTGGGCTGCGGCGTTGTTGGCTTGTTTTTGCCGGTTTGGCCGTCGACCGTTTTCTTTATTATTGCGGCGGCGCTGTTCGCGAAAAGCAATCCGCGCGCCGAGAAGTGGCTGCTCGATCACCCGGCAATCGGGCCAGGACTGCGATTGTGGAGAGAGCAAAAGGCGATTTCGAATGGCGCAAAAATAATGGCGACGATTGTGATCGCGGTTACGTTCGCGTTTTCGATCTACTTCGTTTCGATTGTTTGGTTGAAAATTGCGCTCGTAGTTTTCGCGCTCGGGCTCATAGCATTTATCTGCACTCGGCCCTCACCAAAAAAAGAGTTACCCTTTACGGAAACGGTAAAGGGCAACGACGCGGCTTAGTGCCCGCCTTCTCCGCCGTGCTCTTCCAATTCTGAGACGATCATCTCGGCGCGGAACTCGTCCTTCTCGCTGGAAAGCAGCGCGATGAACTTCTCCATCTTCGCTTCTTCTTCAACTTGCTCCTCGATGAACCATTGTAGGAATTGGAACGATGTGAAATCGCTTTCTGCCAACGCAGCCTTCGCCATCGCTTGGAATTGAGCGCTGACTTGCTGCTCTTGCTTTAAAGCAGCTTTGACAACGTCGAGCGCCGAGCTGTATTTGATAGTGGCTGCCGGCAGCGCGGGCACGTCCTCTTGGGCATCCACATCCACCAGGAACTTGATGATTTTGAGCGCGTGAACGCGCTCTTCCATTGCCTGTTCGTAGAAGATTGCCGCCCACTTATCGTGGTTCTTCATACCGAAGTAGGCTGCCATGCCGATGTAGGCGTGCTGAGCGCTTAGCTCGTGGCCCACCTGCTCGTTTAGCATCTTCTTGAGTTTCTTGCTGATCATATTGTTACCATAGCGCATCCTGAACAGGAATCGTTCGACGTTTAGCCTAGTAAAATAGCTGCGATGCGGACTTTCGACGTTGTGGTCGTGGGATCAGGGCATGCCGGTATCGAGGCGGCCCTGGCCTGCGCACGCATGGGCGTCGCTACCGCTTGCGTGACTTTGCGTGCTGACAGGGTTGGGCATATGCCCTGCAATTGCAGCATCGGCGGCCCCGCGAAGGGGCATCTCGCCCGTGAAGTGGACGCCCTTGGTGGGCAGATGGCGGTGACCACGGACTTTGCGTTGACGCACCTGCGGGTCGTTGGCACGGGCAAGGGACCGGCTGTACAGACGTTTCGCGCCCACGCCTGCAAAAAGCTTTACCCAGCACTGATGGAGCAGACGGTTAAGGGGCAGCCGGGCTTGACTTTGATCGAGGGAGCGGTCGAAACCGTTATTGTGGAGGGTGGTATCGCCGTTGGAGTACGGCTGTAGGGTGGAGAGGAGATTGCCGCGCGCTCCATCGTTTTGACGACCGGGACTTTTCTTAACGGAGTTTGTCATCGCGGTGAGGAGAAGTTCGAAGGGGCGAGGCATGGGGATCGCGCGGTCAGCGGATTGTCAGGATTTTTGAAAGGTCTGGGTGTGCCTATCCGGCGGTTCAAGACCGGCACAACGCCACGGATTTCTCTTGCGAGTATTGACCTCGATATGGTTGGAGTGCAACGGTCGGAACCCGAAGCAGGTCCCTTTAGCTTTAAGCACGCTGCAATTTCGCCGCAACGGGAGTTATTCGATTGCTACGAAACACACACTACCGACGCGACGCATAAAGTAATCGCCGATAATATTGAGAGGAGCGCGGTTTATGGAAAGCGAATTGACGGAGTTGGACCACGTTACTGCCCGAGCATCGAAGACAAAGTTGTACGATTTCCGAACAAGAACACGCATCCGGTTTTCTTGGAGATTGAAGAGTGGGACAGCGACTCGGTTTATGTTCAGGGAACAAGTACGAGCCTGCCTGCGGAAGTGCAACTCGACTTTTTGAAGACCATGCCCGGCTTGGAACGCGTCGAAATGTTGCGACCGGGATATGCCGTGGAATACGACATGGTCGACCCGACATTTTTGCGTAGGACGTTGGAGAGCACGCTTTGCGACGGGCTGTTCCTTGCCGGTCAAATCAACGGCACCAGCGGATACGAGGAAGCTGCTGCGCAAGGAATCATCGCCGGCATTAATGCTGCAAGGCGAGCGCTTGGAGAGGGCGATGTCGTCATCGGCAGGGATCAAGGATTTATCGGGGTGATGATTGACGACCTCGTGACGAAAGGTGTCGACGACCCCTATCGAATGTTGACCGCGCGGAGTGAGTATCGATTGCTATTGCGCAACGACAATGCGGATGAGCGGCTTACACCAATCGGTAGAGAAATAGGCTTGGTGGATGACGAGCGTTGGCACCGATTCCGCGAGAAATGTGAGCAGATCGAGAGTATTGAAGGCCGGCTCGGTCGGCTATCGGTGGATCCTTCGCATTCAGAGAAGTTGATTGAATTCGGGACTGCCGGCGTTAAGAATCGGACATCGCTTTTGGAACTTATGCGCCGTCCAGAGGTCAACATGAAGCTTGCTGACGAGATCGCCTTGTATCTTGGTGATCGCGCCGAGCCTGCCGACGATAGACAAGCGCGCGAACAGGTTGAAATTAGAAGTAAGTACGGCGGCTACTTAGCGCGGCAGCAGGAGCAGGTCGATCGGTTATCCCGATTGGAGCACTTGGTAATACCTGCAGGGTTTGACTTCGACGGTATTAATGGAATCAGTTTTGAATCACGCGAAAAGTTCGGCAATGTAAGGCCGGAAACTATCGGGCAGGCTTCGAGGATTCCGGGCGTGCGACCGACGGATGTTGCACTACTAATCGGTCACTTGCGAAAGTCGAGCCGCTAACCGCCGCCGCCGCCGCCGCCGCCGGGGCGCGGCACTTCATCGTCACGGACTTTGGCGACGCCTTCGACGCCTTTTCCTGAAAGTGTCTCTTTGCCGGATGCTGTGCCCATGCGGACCGAAAGCGCGATGAAATCATCACCGGCCGAGTTGCGCATTCTGACCTCTTTGCCTTCCCCCGATGAGAACAGGTTCAGTGTTTCCTTTTCCTCTTCGAATTCTGCTCTCGGGGCGGTTACTTCGCGCCAGGTGCCTGCGCGCAGTTGCTGTATGGCTTTGGGTTCACCAGTCATAACAGCTTTCTTCGCGCCTTTTTGGTAGGAGTAGTCCAATTTTGCGGCCGTAACGACTACCGGATACTTTCGCAGGTTTTCGGCACTTCTGAGTTCGTCGATATCGTCGGGCTGTGATAGGCCAGGCGGAAGTTCGGGTTGCGCCGGCGACTTCTGGACAACCGGAATGCCTTTCTGGCCCTCCGGCTTAACTAGGAAATAAACAGAATTGGGCGGGCCGCTAGCGACCGCTTTCTTTTGCTTTCGGTGCACTACGACCTTCGGTGCACTGACGATGACTTCCGCGCCGTAGTATTCGGCTCCGCCCTCCAAGGTCACCGTATCTTTCGCACCGTCGTACGTTATTTTCTTGGCGCGCATCAGAGCGTCTTCGTCAATTGTGTCGCTGACATCCACGACGGCAGCGAGTCCGCCATCAAGTGAAGAAATGGCCGCGCTGCCGCTCGCCGAATGCGACAATCCTGCAAGGTCGGAAATACCCAGCGAAATAAACGGCATCAATCGAAATGGACGACCGAAACCGGCGCAATAGGGGCACATCCGATAACCCGCTCGTACCCGGAACTCGCGTCGGGCAACAGAACCAGTGTCATCTGCATAGGCCGAACGACCGGCCGTGCCTTCAAGGATTACGCCGGGATTATTCGAAATCGGTTGGGCGCTTGCTGCGTTGCATGCCCACCACGCCATGCCAATCCCCAGCATGCGACAACAAATTACGCGCCGCCACATGGACCCTCCGTGGTTTCAGCGAATGTGCCCAACCTGTACCCGCCAGAATCAACACCATTTTGCGCAGGCTGCAAGACGGGCGGAGCGCCCGCAACACGGCTCAAACACCGTCCGCTACTTTCCGAAACGGAACTCCAACAACGGTATCATCGGCGTAAAGCCTTCGCCCGGACGCGCGTTGAGATCGGGCAGGCGATTGTTGGGCTGAAACATCAGGCTGTCGGAATAAATTTTTGTGTCGCTGCGTGACACCGCACTGCGCACCTGCCGCAGCATCTTTTCGTAAATCGGCAAATCCGGACTGCGCAGGCCAACCCAGGCCGGTGGATTCTTGACATCGGCGTAGATACGGGTGATCTCGTAATAATCGCCAATGATGGTGGCTTGCTCTTCGGCGGTGAAGTCCGAGAAGTTCGAGCCGTCGCGCAGTTGGTAATTCATGTAGGCGACATTGCGATCACCGGTGGCGATCTGTCCGCTGGCGTTGTGGTACACCGAGTCGGTGATGTAACCGGTGCCTTGCGTTTGATACTGCCAGATATGCCCGAACTCGTGCACCAGCACGGGCCGACGCACGCCGTCAAAATTCCAACCGTACGGCACGCGAATCTGATTGCCGAGGGTGGTTGGTGCGTTCAGGATGTGCGCTTCGACAATACGCACGCGGGCCGCGTCGACAGACGATTTGAAGATGTCATCGATGATATCGCGTTCCGTTGGCGTGAGCGGACGGCCAATCGGGCTGGTGATGGCCGAGAGTTGTATCGCTGCGTATTCCAGCGCGGGCGACCGAAGTCGTATCGGCGAGTCTTTTCGGTTTTGCAGCACCTCTGGCTTCACGCCCGAAAGGCGCGGGTCCAGTATGAACTTGTCGCCCATGTTCAGATCTCCAGCTGTCCGAGGGTGATGCGTTGCCAACGTGCTGTGATTCAACGTGTGACGCGCCAGCCGTGACCGCAACGAAAAAAGACACGAGCCCGCCCCGCTGCTACTGCCCGAACGTGACCGTAAATACGTAGTTCCCCAGATCGCCCGCGCTGAACGATGTC
>JBDSVQ010000177.1:0-7369 GCA_039927135.1 Fimbriimonadales bacterium
TTCGAGTCCTTTCTTGCGCACCATTTTCCCTCGACCCGCCACTGGCGGGTCGAGTTGTTTTAAGCCGTCCCGCTCTGCAGCCGCGCAAGGCGCCACCGGTCCAGGGCGACGGCAGCCACGATGATCACGCCGGTAACGATCTCCTGAACCCAGTTGTCCAGGCCGATCTGCGAGCACCCGGCGCGAATCGTCGCCATGATCAGCGCACCGAGCAGGCTCCCGGCGATCGACCCCTCTCCGCCGTTCAGGCTCGCTCCACCGATTACGACAGCAGCGATGACGTCGAGTTCCAAGCCCACCGCGACCGTGGGATCCCCGACGGTCAGCCTCGAGAACTGCATGAGCCCCGCGATTCCGACAAACAAGCCGCTCAGCGCGAAAACGCCGATGCGCGTCTTATCGACGTTGATTCCCGCCAGCCGCGCGGCTTCCTCATTGCCGCCGACCGCCAACACGTTCCGCCCGAACACGGTCTTCGATAAGACCAAAGCAGCAAGAATCGCGCAAACGATCAGCAGCCAAACCCCAGGAGGGACGATCTTCCACTTCTCGCTTGGCCCTAGGGTCGCCAGAACGTCCGCCAACCACGTCATCGGCGCGTCGATTTTTTGGTTATCGGCAAGCCCCTTAGCAATGCCCCGAAAAAGCAAGAACCCGCCAAGCGTAACGATAAACGAGGTCACGCGCAATTTGGAAACCAAAAAGCCGTTCAACGCACCGCACAAAACCCCTGCGCTAATGCCCAACGCCGCTGCTCCCAGGGCGGGCATATGTTGTTCCAGAAACAAAGCGATGACAACGGTAACAAGCGCGACCATCGACCCGACCGACAAATCGATCGCGCCGGAAATGATGATGTACGTCATCCCGATCGCCGCAAAAGCGACGATCGTCGTCTGACGCAAAATGGTTTCGAAATTAGAGAGAGTCGGAAAAGTTTCCGGCGCCCGTAATGCGAAAAAAGCAAAGACCACCAACCAGCCCACGCCAAGGCCGAGCAGGTTGAGATAGCCTTTCTTCATTCGATAGTTACTTCAATCCGAGAAGTTGCTGAATTTCGGAGGTCTCGAAATTCTCCATTGTCACCAGCGTCGCACCGGTATCGATTCGTCCTTCAACCGGTTCGCCCTTGATGTGCGCAACAATCGTTTTCACGCCAAGATAGCCCATCTTATGGGGGTTTTGAACGATCAAGCCGTTTATTTTGCCTGCCTTCAAACCGTCGATCAGCTTGGCAGAAGCGTCGAACCCGACGAATTTAACTGTCCCCGCGACACCCGCATCTTCAAAAGCGCGCAGCGTTCCAAAAGTCGTAGATTCGTTCGGGCAATAGATCGCGTCGAACTTTCCGCGAAAACTTGCGAGCAAGTTTTCGGCGGTCTTTTGTGCGCTTTCCGTCGTCGCGCCGCCGTATTGGTTGTCGCTAACAATCGTAATTCCCGGTTGCTTTTTAACTACGTCCAAGAAGCCGGCCTCACGCTCGTCTGTGCTCGCGCTGCCTTCGGCATAGCGCATCATAATCACGCGTCCGTTGCCGTTTAGCAACCGAACAACTTCTTCGCCCGCCATTTGACCGCCTTTGAAATTGTCAGTCGAGACAAAACTAACCGTTTCAACTTCGTTCAATCCCGAATCGATAATAACAACCGGAATCTCCTGCTTCATCGCATTCGAAACCGGAACGCGCATACCGTTATCGTCCAGCGGCGCGAGTACGATGCCGTCGACCTTGGCGGTCGTAAAGTCCTCGACGACTTTAACCTGATCCTCCAAGTTGTCTTCCTTTACGGGACCCTTCCATAGAATCTCAACGCCCAGCTCTTTGGCTGCTTCATCGGCGCCAGCGTGAACCGATTTCCAAAATTCGTGCGTCGCGCCCTTCGGGATCACGGCGATCCTCAGCGTTTTTGCGCCGCCGCCGTCCGCTTTATCCGTTCCGCCGCTACAGCCTGCCAGTAGCATCGCACCTGCGATCATCGTTAACCAAACCTTCATGACAACCGAATTGTAGACCAGCCCTCAGTACGTTCGTGTCACTTTCGATAAGTTCGGCGCGAAATCGGGGTCGATACCCTTGCTGCGTGCAGCGAGAAGCGCCAGGGATTGGCTGAATACGATCTCGCGGATCGGAGCGTCCGGTCCCGACCCTGCATCGGGCGGCCGGATCAATTGGCACCCGGTGTCGCCCAAACCGGCCGGCACGTCCCCGAACACGATCGCCGTCGTCTCGGGCCCCGCGATCGCCCTAGGGCCGTGAGCGAAGTCTGCAGTCGAGTAACTTTTGCACGGTATGCGGGCACACTCGATCAGCTTCAGCGCCGTCTCTTGAGCAGTGGAAAAGGAAAACCCACGCGCCAATGCCACCACCACTTCTGCCTCGGTCACCGCATTGATAGCCGATTCCGCCGCCGCCTCGCAGTGCGATAGCCATTCGGCTGTGGGTAGCTCCGCATCCGGCAAGTCAGCGCCTAGCCGCCGCACGATTGCATACGCTGCCAGCAAAGACGCCGTGTAAGTCTTGGTCGCCGCAATCGATAACTCCGGACCTGCGCCCAACTCAAGGTGAAACTCCGCCTCACCCGCGAGCGGCGAATCAACAGAATTCGTCACCGCCAACGTCGCGTGCCCCTGGCGACGCATCTGTTCGACAATGGCCCGAACATCCGGCGACTCCCCACTCTGGGAAATGGCAACACAAAGGGCATCCTCATAGCGAACCTCCCGCCCATAAACCGTCGCTACCGAGGGCGCAGCAAGAATCGCCGGAATCCCTAAGAAAACTTCCGCGAGATATCGGAAGTACAGCGCCGCGTTATCCGAACTCCCCCGCGCCACGAGAACGATTTGTTTGTAGTCGCCGAAGGGCATCGCCCGCAACGCACTTTCCATCGCCCCAGCCGCCTCAGTAAGCCGATGTGGCTGCTCGCGAATCTCCTGCTCCATCATCGCGCCGAGCGCGCCCGTCTCCACGCGAAAGAGTATGGCGGTATATTCGCGAGCGATGGCTACGATCAAGCCCTTCCGCGCCCAAAGGTTTTCACCCACCGCCGGTGAGCTTGCTCACCTCGTCGCGCCGCCCTACGACGTCATCTCGTCGCAAGGTCGCGAAGACCTCGGGGGCATGAGCCCGTACAACACCGTCTGGCTCACCCTGCCTGAGGCTGAGCCCGACGACCGCAGCAAGTTCGTGAAGTACGGCAGAAGCTCGTCTAGACTGTCGTCATGGCGAGAGGAAGGCATGCTCGTCGTCGAAGACCGTCCCAGCTTTTACCGATACTGCCAGTCTTTCACCGACCCTGTCTCCGGAAATCGCCTGACCCGCGAATCAGTCGTGTGCCTCATCAAGACTGAGCCCTATGAGAAAGGTGTCGTCCTCCCGCACGAGCAGACATTCCCAAAGCACAAGGAAGACCGACTCCGGCTGCTAGAGGCGACTCGAACGCACCTCGAGTGCATCTACGGCCTGTATGAAGACCCATCCGGCCGCGTCGCCAACGCCCTCGCCGACACCGAATTCGAGGTCGTTGCCAATATCACGACCGACGATGGCATCTACCACGAACTAGCGAAAGCCGCGAACGTCGACGACCTCGTCCAACTCGAACAAGCGTTCGAACCGGAGCGAGTCTGGATCGCAGACGGCCACCACCGCTACGAGACCGCACTCAGCTTCCGTCAGGCAATGGGCGACCAACCAGGACCCATCCCCGAGGACTACATGATGATCGCCCTCAGCGGCATGAACGATCCCGGGCTCATCCTGCTGCCGACGCATCGCATCGTCGCAAACTTCCCCTGCCCACTGGACCAAATCGAAGCGAAGCTAAGCGAGCGTTTCCAAATCCGAAGAGTCGACAATAAGAACCTTCTCGGCGAACTTCTCAATTCCACCGACCCCAATGATCGCGTTGTCGGGATCGCGATCCCGGGCGGCACCGGCATACTCGCCACAACCACCGCAGATAATGCCGTCGCTTGGTCCGCCGAAGGCAGCGACTTACTGAAGAAACTTGACGTCACCATCCTTCACGAAGGCATCCTGAAAGACCTCGGCATTGAGGGCATGGACAAGGTCGGCTACACGCGAGACGCAAAAGAAGCGATTGATGCAGTCGAAACCGGCTCGAACACCGTAGCTTTTCTCATGAACCCGCCGAGCGTTACCGACATGCGGCTCATCGCAATGGGAGGCGAGAAGATGCCGCAAAAATCGACCTACTACTATCCAAAGCTGCTCAGCGGCTTGGTGTTCTGGTCAATGACTGACTTGTCGTGAACATCCACCTTCTCGGTACCGGCGCGGCGGATGGCATGCCGTCGTTCTTCGGCGCGACTGAACTTTCCGACAAGATCCGCCAATCGGGGGGCAAAGACATCCGCACGCGGTGTGGCGCCGTCGTTGACGGTGTCCTCAAAATCGATTTCGGCCCCGATACCTTCGTCCAAGCTGCACAGCAAGGTTTGAAGCCTAGCGATTGGGCGTGGATTATCGTGACGCATTCCCACTTCGACCATTTCGATCCCGGACAGCTCCAGTACTGCCTTCCGCCGTTCGTGCCGATCGAATCCCGAACACCCGAGGTCTTCGGCAACCAGCCCGTCCTGGAGGAGCTTGCCCGGTCCTTCGCCTCGGCGGACATCATCACAACCCACCCCATCCGCAGTTTCGAAACCTTCCAGGCGGGCGATTACTTCATAACCCCAGTCGCCGCCTACCACAAACTCGACGAGGACAGCGTCAACTTCATGATTGAGCGTGACGGCAAGCGAATCCTGTACGCGACGGACACCGGCATGTATCAAGAGCCAACTTGGGAGTTCATCAAGGGCATGCGTTTCGACGCCGTCGTGATCGAATGCACCGACGGCTTCAACCCGAGCGACTATTGGGGGCACCTCTCGTGCGACGAAGTCTTGGGCATGCTCGAGCGAATGCGCGACCTCGCCTGCATCGACGACAATACCAAGATCGTCACCACGCATCACTCCGAAGGCGGGAACGCGACCCACGCCGACCTAGAAAACTTTTTCGCGCCGCAGGGTGTCACTGTTGGCTACGACGGCATGGCTTTCGAAGTGTAAACTGCGTCCGTAATGGCGCGCCAGATCATCCCAGAAGCCGAAGCCCTCATCGATCAGGAAATCAAAGTCTTGGATAAAGGCTTTGTTCGCCTCGTCGATTACCTTGGGGGCGACGCGCGGATCGTGCAGTCGGCGCGTGTTTCTTATGGCGCCGGCACGAAGACTGTGCGCGAAGACCGCGGCCTGATCAACTATTTAATGCGCAACGACCACACTAGCCCATTCGAGCAGGTAACGCTCACGTTCCACACGAAAATGCCAATTTTCGTCGCGCGCCAATGGGTGCGCCACCGGACTGCGCGCTTGAATGAGATTAGCGGCCGCTACTCTGTGATGACTGATGAGTTTTATGTGCCGGAAACGGGCGAATTGCGAACGCAAAGCGAGGTCAACAAACAGGGCCGAAGCGAAGATTTCGTGGAGACCGCAGAAGCCGAGAAATGGCTAAAAACCATGCAAGACGACCAATTGGCCGCCTATAGCCACTACGAGGAAATGATCGAAGGCGGCCTTGCGCGGGAGCTTGCGCGCATCAACCTGCCGTTATCCCTTTATACGGAATGGTATTGGCAGATCGATCTTCATAATTTATTCCACTTTATCCATCTGCGCGCCGATGCTCACGCGCAATACGAAATTCGGGTTTACGCCGAAGCCCTAGCAAAGTGCGCACAAGCCGTCGCGCCTCTCGCTTACGAAGCGTTCGAAGAGCACAAAATGCACGCAATAAAATTCTCGCGCGCAGAGTGCAAGGCGCTCGCAGAAATGCTCGGTGGCAAACAGCCGGAAATGGAAGAGCGGCCCATGAAGATTTTCATGGATAAGGTCGAAAAACTAAAGTCGGCAGAGTAGCGCTTAAGCCCCGTGGTGTTGCGTTCCGGGTGTCAAGTCGCCCACTTGCCCTCTTCCAGCGCCCGTCCCGTGCCTATCGCCACACAATGAAGTGGGTTACTTGCAATGTTCACCGGAATATCGGTAGCAGCCGATAGCAATCGGTCGATCCCTTTCAAAAGCGCGCCGCCACCGGTTATATAAATTCCGTTACCAATAATATCGCTACTCAATTCAGGAGGCGTTTGCTCTAAAACTGAGCAACACTTTTCCATGATCGCGCGCAGCGGCTCTACCAACGCCTCGCGAACCTCCTCGCTCGATATCTCAATCGTCCGAGGCAGCCCACCCATCAAATCTCTGCCGCGAACCTCCAAGCGCAACTCCTGCTCCAAAGGATAAGCAGACCCGATCTTCATCTTCACTTCTTCCGCAGTTCTTTCACCCACCATAACCGTATAGTGGTTGCGCAAATACTTCATGATCGCTTCGTCGAATTTATCGCCGCCAACGCGTAAATTTGCCGACTCCACAATTCCATCCAAAGATAAAACTGCGATATCTGTCGTACCCCCACCGATATCAACCACCATGTTTCCACCCGGTTGCGAAATCGGCAGCCCTGCCCCGATCGCCGCCGCCATCGGCTCCTCGATGGTGTAACACTCGCCACCGCCCGCCTCGCGCCCCGCCTGCCGGACCGCACGCCTTTCAACGTTCGTCGCCCCGCTCGGAACGCAGATCATCAATTTCGGCTTCAGCCATCGCCGCCGCCCCGCTACTTTGTCGATAATATGCTCGAGCATTCGCAGCGTCAGCGTGTAATCAGCGATAACCCCATCTTTCAGGGGTCGCACGGCGATAACGTGTCCCGGCGTCCTGCCGATCATTTCGCGTGCCTGCTCGCCCACCGCCAGAACTTGCTTGCTCTGGCTGTTCCAAGCCACGACGGTCGGCTCCTCAAGCACGATTCCCTGGCCCTTTTTATAAACGAGGATATTGCTTGTGCCTAAGTCGATGCCTAGCTCGGTGCCTAGGCGCATTTCAGGAGGCCGCCTCCCATTCCTCTGCAGGAATGCGCTGGATGTTCGCGCCCAACGAATTGAGAGTGCCTTCGAAATCTTCGTAGCCCCGATCGATCCAGTCCACGCCTTTCACAACGGTTTCGCCTCGTGCTGCCAATCCGGCAATCACCAGCGCCGCGCCGCCGCGGAGGTCAGGTGCCGTAACGACGGCGCCATCCAAACGGGCAACGCCTGTTATCACGCACGTCCTGCCGTCTTGGTGGATGATCGCCCCCATCCTTCTAAGTTCCTGAACGTGCTGCGTGCGGTTCTCATAAATGGTCTCCTCAACAATCGAAACGCCGTTCGCCATCGTCAGCAGCGCCGCCATAGGCTGCTGCATGTCGGTCGGAAACCCCGGATATGGCATGGTTTTAACGGTCGTAGCTGCT
>JBDSVQ010000178.1:0-8378 GCA_039927135.1 Fimbriimonadales bacterium
AAGGCGTGGCGGGAAACTTGTGCTGATGGGTGCAAGTATGGGCGGCATTCTTTCACTAAAGGCTGCCGAGACGCTCTCGCTAGATGCGATTATCTTAGTTAACTCGACGACTCCCAAAGGCGTAGGATCGACTTTACGCGGCGACCGGCACCGCCCGTCATCCGTCGGGCGAACGGGCCGGTGAGGAAACGGAGGTGGCGATGCCTGACAGCGACTATGCGACGATTGAATATGCGTGGAAGCGTTGGCGAGACGAGTCTGGGGCAGTGATCAACGAATTCGCTCAGGGATCGAGCCGCGGAAGCCGTCTTGCCCGGTGCTCGTGGTGCTTGGGCAGAAGGACACTGACATACCGTGCTCGACCGGACTCGAGCTTGCAATATGGGCGGGCGCGGACATCCACTTGTACGCAGGTATCGCACGTTGGGCCACTGATGAGCACACGATCGGCGGAGGTTGCAGAGGGAATCCTAGATTGGCTTAGGAGACGATTGCCAAAGGCTGCATCCGCTTCCACTTCCCGCGGGTGAAGTCCGGGAAGTCGACCGATCGGCCGCGGTTTGCGTTCGATTCCACGCTGAGCGGAGTCACCACTGACCACGCGGCGGCATCGTACACGTCTTGATCCATCGGGAGGCCGTTTCGCAGGCAATACACCATGCGCCAGAGCATCACGAAATCCATACCGCCATGCCCGCCCGCGCGCACCGCTTCTTCGCCGACACGCTTCCAGAGCGGGTGATCGTACTGGTCGTACCAGGGCTTGAGGTTCTCGCCATCAGTCCAATCATCGGTCGACGGAGTTCGGCCCTCAACAACGACTCGGTTCGGAAATCCGCTCCAAATTCCGCGGGTGCCTTGGATAAGGTTATGGCGCGTATACGGGCGCGGCAATTGCTCATCCCACTGCACCATGATCGTTTTGCCGTTAACTGTTTTTATGATGCTCGTATTGATATCGCCGCAGACAAATTCGAGTTCGTTCCATTTGTGCTCCGGTGGGAATTTTTCGCGCGCGTATAATTCTCGCACGCGTGATGGTGAAGACACTGAACACAGAAAATCGAAGCGGTCGCCGCGATTAATACTCATGTATTGCGCGACAGGACCTAGACCGTGTGTCGGATAAAGGTTGCCGTTTGTTTTTGCGTAGTGATACGTTCGCCAACTCCCGGTGCCACGTTCAACTTCGTGCATCTGTCCGCGAAGGTCGTGGATGTACGCGGCTTCGCCGTGCAATAACTCGCCGAAAACGCCTAATCGGCACATATTGAGCACGAGCAACTCGTCGCGGCCGTAGCAAACGTTTTCCATCATCATGCAATGGCGTTTGGTTTTTTCCGCGGTTTCAACAAGCTCCCAACAGCCATCGAGCGAGATCGCTGCCGGTACTTCCACGAAAGCGTGAACGCCTTTTCGCATGGCGTCCAACGACATTCGAACGTGATCTTGCCAAGGGGTGGCGATAAGAACGGCATCGATATCGCCGCGATCGAGCATGCGCTTGAAATCGTCGGGACCGTTCGTATAGAGGGCGGGCTCCGGTCGGCCCTTATCGGTGCATCGTTTCGCGCTTGCGCGTGCGGTCGGCTCGTGCGTGTCGCAAATCGCCTTGATTTCCACGCCATCGAGCATGAGCATTTGGGCAACGTGGCCCGAGCCGCGCGCGCCGACGCCGATAAAGGCGACGCGGACAATATCGAGTTTCGGCGCGGCAAATCCGTTAATCTGCTGTGGCGCCGGCGTTTCGCCGAGCTTTGCTGCGGCGGCGATTCCTCCCGTGGCCATACCTATGCCAGCGGCGCCGGCAACGCGAATAAACTCGCGACGATCAATTTCGTTTTTCTTCATTTTCCAAGCCTTTTACATACTTTACACAGCACGCTCTTGACCGTGCTCGAATTTTATTGATATATGCCCCACGTTCCGAGGGCGACAACGCACCTCGAGCATCGAGCAGATTGAAAACGTGGCTGCATTTAAGCGCAAGGTCAAACGCAGGGTAAACCAGCGCCAACGTGTTCTCGCCCTCACCTGCAGCGTATCGATCTAGGTCTTCGTTGAAGGCAACCGGAAAATCGATCACTCGTTTGCTTTCGGATTCGTACATTTCGAAAAGCTGCTTCAGCATTTCAACGTCTGCAACTTCGAAGTTAAAAATGTTGTGCTGCAGCTCCAAGTCGTAGTTGACGTCCTTATACGAAACGCCCGGGCCCCAATCCAGGTCTTCCCAAAAAGAGGCCTTCCCATCGAGCATCAGGCACAGCCTTTCGGGGCCGTACGTGATCTCAACGCTTACGGGATTCAGTTCTATGCCGCCCATTTGTTGGAAAAATGTAAACTGCGTGATCTCTGCGCCGTTCATCCAGATCTCCCAGCCGACGCCACTCGCGCCCATGCTCGGCGACTCCCAGTCGTCCTCTACAAGCCGCACGTCATTCTTCGTTGTATTAAAGCCGATCGCGTTTAGAGAACCCAAATAAATATCGACAATGTCGTCAGGGCTCGGCTTCATCACCACTTGATACTGGTAATAACGCTGATTGCGCATGGGGTTGCGGCAATAGCGGCCGTCTGCGGGACGGCGACTCGGCTGAACATAGGCGAAGTTGGCAGGCTTGGGGCCGAGCGATCCAAAGACGGTTGCCGGGTGCATCGTTGCTGCGCCGACCTCGACGTCATACGGCTGCAAAATAATACAACCTTGCGATGACCAATAGGCATCGAGCTTGGCAATGATTTCTTGAACCGTCATCGCCTATCTAAAACCCGCCACGCACTTTGCGGCGTATTCCACTTGATCCGTTGTTAAGTGTGCTTGAATCGGTAACGAAAGAACTTCGGCGCAAGCTGCTTCCGTTTCCGGAAAATCGCCTTCCTTATTGCCCAGATATGCATAGGGCGGCTGAACGTGCAGCGGCACCGGGTAATAAATTGCGCAACCGACGCCCTTATCTTTTAGGTGCGCCATCAAATCGTCGCGCTTCTTGTGCCGAATCGTGTACTGGTGATACGGGTGGTAGGTGGTCTCGGCGTCCACGTACGGTGTCGTTGCATCGCTATCGTCCAAAATCGCGTCGTAAATCGCGGCGAAACTGCGGCGACGGTCGTTCCATTCTTTCAGCTTGCGCAACTTGACTCTAAGGATTGCGCCTTGGATCTCATCCAAGCGGCTCGTATGGCCGATATCCTCATAGTAATAGGGTGTTTTTGCCATGCCATGGACGCGCAAGCTCATACATTTTTCGGCGATTGCTTGGTCATTGGTAATCACCATGCCGGCATCGCCTGCAGCGCCAAGGTTTTTTGTCGGGAAAAACGACAGCGTTGCAGCGATGCCCCAATGTCCGGAGCATTCTCCGTTCCTTTCCGATCCGATCGATTGCGCGGCGTCTTCCAAAACCATGACATTGTGCTTGCTAGCGATCGCCATGATCTTTTCCATCTCGGCGATCTGCCCAAAAATGTGTATTGGAATAGTCGCCTTCGTTCTCTCCGTAATGGCGGCCTCCAACAGATGCGGATTCATGTTGAATGACTGCGGATCGATATCCACAAAAACGGGTTTCCCTCCGTTTTGAATAATCGCCTCGATCGTCGCAACAAATGTAAACGGAGTGGTGATAACCTCGTCGCCTTCTTTGATGCCCATCGCTTGCAAGCCGATTTTTAGGGCGTCCGTGCCGGAATTACAAGCGATCCCGTACTCAGTTCGACAAAGCATCGCAATCTCGTGCTCTAATGATTTGACTTCGTTCGCGGGCGTGTACATGCCGCTGGAGAGCACGCCGAGCACCGCAGCATCCAGTTCTTCGCGCAGCTCCTGGTACTGCGAAACCAGGTCGACAAGGGGGGCGTTCATCTCAACGCAGTTTACTTGACGCAGCCGATGCGGCTATGCTCGCCGAACAGGCTGCCGGGGGCGATAGCGGAGCCGCGAATCTCGCTGTTGTCGCCAATCACAGTGTCCTCACCGATGATACAGCCCATCACCTTGCAGTTCTCGCCAATGCGCACGCCCTCCAGCACCGCCGTATTACAAATCTCGCTTCCTTTGCCGATTGTCACCCCTGCGGCAACCGAGCAGCCGCAACAGAGTCGGACGTCTTCGGCCACTTCTGCATTGGGGTCGACCGCCGCCTCCTCGACGCGCAAGAATGATCGCGGCGATGACACCTGACCGCCGATAATGGCGGCTATCGCTTCCAGGTATTGCGAAGGCTTTCCGATATCGATCCAGAAATCCTCGCGCACGTCGCCAAAAACCGCCTTACCTTCCGAAACAAACTGCGGAAAGACTTCCCTTTCGATATTGCAGCGCCGCTGCGGAATCGCTTCTAACGCCTCGCGACGCATCACGTAAAGCCCCGCATTGATCGTGTCGAACTCACCTGTTTTCGGCCCACCGACATTTCTCTTCTGCTCATCTGTCGGCTCTAAAAACCCTTGTACCCGCCCGTCATCCCCCAAAGGAACAACCCCATAAGCGTGCGGCCGTTCAACGCGCTTCAAAGTCAGCGTTACGAATGCATCGCGTTCTTCGTGCCGCCGAATAATGTCCGCGATATTAAAGCCGTGAATCACGTCACCATTGAAAACAACGCAATCCTCGCCGGGAATCGCGTCGTACGCATTTCGAATTGCGCCTGCCGTATCCAGTGGGTCATCCTCTACGGCATAAGAAATCTTCATGCCCATACCGAAGCCGTCGCCAAAAGCAGCCTCGACCGCTTCCGACATGTAATTCGTAGCAAAACAAACCTCGCTAACGCCCGCATCTCGTAGATACGAAAGCTGATACTCAAGTAAAGGCGCGCCAGCGAGCGGCATCAATGGCTTTGGCCTAGTAAGAGTCAGCGGGCGAAGCCGCGTTCCCAGCCCACCCGCGATCACGATTCCTCTCATTCTATTTAGTACGAATGCTGCGCTGGATAATCACGTCTTCGGTCACATTGCCGACCTCTTTATAGCCCGGAGAACTATACGAATATCCGCGGTTCAAAATGTCCTGCCGCTTCATTTCGAAACGCGCAAGCAAGATATTCGTGCCGGGCCGCTCAGTCTTGTTCAAATACTGCTTATCGGTCATGCCCTCGCCGCTCCAGCCGATGCGATCCTGGATATGCGGCGGTGCGCTGCGCGGATTGAAATAGAACTCTACAACAACGTTTTCGCTCTCGAACGGATACATTGTCGGGTTGCGAGACATATCGATTTTCTGCGCAAACCGGCCATTTTGCGTGTATACCAGTTCCTGCATATACGTCTTGCCCTTGTCAATTTCGTAGTCGAGCGTTTCCGCCGGAAGCCACTTAATCTGATAATCGGCGTCTCTAATCGTCATGCGAATCCGCGCACCGGTCACAGGAATTCCCCACGTGCCGTTAATTTGTAGCACCTTGGGATCGACCGTGGTCATCTTCACCGTAAAATTCAGGTCAATCGGGTTACGCGTCTCGTACGGATACTGGTCGTAAACGCCGTCTTTCTTGGCAAAAACACCGCGCGAAACCATGCGGATAATCGTGTTATCCACGTTTTGCTCCTGCGTATCTTTGCTGTTTCTGTGCTGAAAATCGCCCGATTCATCGAACGCCTTTTGCCAATCTTGCTGAAGCGACCAATAGTAATCAAGCGCCTCTTCTATCTGGCCGTTTCGCTGGTACGACGAAGCAAGAATACTTTTGATCGCAGGGATCGTTTCGATATCCGGCTTGGCGAGCGCTTGCTTAAACCAATCCACTGCCATCGGATACTCGTCGTCGATCTTGTGCCAATACATGTAGCCCGTATCGTAAAAAAGCTCGTACGTGTTCTGGTTGTTCTGGACGCCCTCTTCCAAAAGCCGCAACGCAAGCGGAATGTATCGGCGATCCGAGCGGTTCTGCTCATCCGTAAAGTTGTATCCGATGTGCCACGCGCCCGTGGAATACACTTCGATCTGGCGCGGGTCGAGCCACGTCACCAACCGAATCACCGGCAAAATCGCGTCGAACTGACCCGTGTGAAAATACTCGTCGCTCTCCACCCATAAGATGCCAGCGACCATTTCTCGCAGCCCGCCGATGGATGCCAGCAACTGGTCGATAGAAAGCCCCGGCGCGACGCCGATATTATGCGAGCTATAGTCCTTCACCCAAGTCGGAAACATGGCGCGCGAAACTAGACCCTGCCCAACGAACAAGGCAGCGATTGCGGCGACCCATAATCCTTTCTTTTTCATGCGCTAAAGCTCTTTACGGTCAAAGACCAACACCGCCAAAGCCACCAATATGCCGCAATAAACCAGCGCGTAAATCACGCCGTTCATCATGTAAACGGACTCGGTTCCGCGCAGCTCTTGTGCCGCGGTTGCTCCGGTGGCGAGGTCCAGATTCGAAAAGTTCGGGAATGCATAGTGAGCTACCTTCGCGAAAATCCCCACCATGCCTTCATTCTCTTTGGTGGTTATATTCTCGAAGAACGGGTTCAAAAGCGTCCCGAAAACATAAACAAGCGCGGTAAGGAAAAAGTTCACGACCGGCGTCACAAACGTGCTGAAAAACATCGCCACCGCAGCCAAGAGCGACATCTGGAAGATCAACATGAAAGGCGCTTTCACCAGCGGCGCGATCGAATCCATGTTGCCGCCGCGCTGCAAAACGAACGCCAAAACAAGCACGATCGTCATCAAGCCGATCATTAACGTGAGCGCAGCAACGCTGCCAAGAAACTTCCCTACCAAAAACTGCCAGCGTTGGACGGGCTTCGATTGAATCGTATAGATCGTCCGCCGGTCCACCTCGTTCGGCAATAAATAAACCGTTAGCGTAACCGCCAAAATCGCCGCGGTGATCTTCAGCACGCCAAGCGTCATCTTGATCATCACGTCTTCTTGGCCGCGTGGGCTGAGCGACGAAAGCCCCGGCGCCATGATCAGCACTGCCAAGCCGACCATCAAGATAATCATCAGCACTTTTCGCCGAATGGCTTCGCCGAGGGTCGTGCTTGCAATCGCAATTACTTGCTGCATTAAGATTTCTCCTCTTCGCGCTGCTTGGTGATGGTTTCCACAAAAATATCTTCCAATCGTTTCCGCCTCGGAATCACGCTGACGATTTTGCCGCCGGCCGCACGGATCGCATCCAGCATGCCGTCGGTTTGCGCGGTATCCGGCGCATCCACGATAAGTCGCCCACTGTGTAGCGAAACAATCACGCCTTCCTGCTTCAAGCCATTCGCCACAGCATCGTTGGTGTTCTCCGCCGTAATCTCAACCCGTCCACCGGCAAGCAGCTTATCGAGGCTGCCCTGTTCGCGAATCGTGCCGCGGTCGATAATCGCAACGCGGTCGCAAATGCGCTCGACGTCGCTAAGCTCGTGGCTGCTGATGAAAACGGTTTTCCCCTCGTTGCGCATCTGCAAAATCAAGTCCCTAATCTCGATATGCGCGATGGGGTCCAAGCCGCCCGTCGGCTCGTCCAAAAACAGCAAGCGCGGCTCGTTCAAAAGGCACTGCGCGAGGCCGATGCGCTGCTGCATACCCTTGGAAAACTTCGAAATCGGTTTGCTGCCGGCATCGCCCAGGCCAACCTTCTGCAGCAGGTCCTTCGCGCGATTGCCGCGCTCCGGCTCCTTCATGCCGAAAAGCTTTCCGTAAAAGTGCAAGATCTCCGTCCCCGTCATATGCTCGTAGTAATACGGTTTCTCGGGCAGGTAGCTCAGCTCGCGGTGGATGCTGATGTCGCCGACCTCTTTGCCCAGCACGTGTGCGGTGCCGGCCGAGGGGTAGATGATGCTCAGCAGCATCTTGATCGTGGTAGTCTTCCCCGCGCCGTTGGGCCCGAGGAAGCCGAATATCTCGCCTTCTTCAACCTCAAGGTCGATACCGTCGACGACGTTAACGGCGCCCGCACGCGAGCGGTAGGTCTTGGTAAGTTTCTCTGTTTGAATGGCTGCTGCCAAGGTAGGAGTGCCTCCGGAGTAGGAGCCAGAAGTATACCGCTGAGGCACAACGCTTCAACTAGATCGCCTCCTTACGTGTGCCGGGGTCTTGGGATCCGGAATTGCGAATCGCCGCCAAAGTACCCAAGTCCCCGATAACGGAACCGAAGCGAAGCGGCTTTGTGAGAGAGATAGTGGGAGAAACCGGCTCGATCAATCGCCACGGAACTCACGCCTGTTCAGCAAACGGCAATGTCGAGGAGTCGGATGCCAGGCTTCCTGGGCAATTCGAGCGCGTATAGTACAATAATCCTTCGATGTTCCCATAGTCGATTAGTCATGGATGAATGCTCGCAGCTGCCTTGCACCGGGCCGCGATTTGCAAACCTCGGACCCAGTTGCTTATGTGTTTCCACCTACATTAACGACTCCGCAGGATTCCCGGCCGCCGGCCA
>JBDSVQ010000179.1:0-3311 GCA_039927135.1 Fimbriimonadales bacterium
TTCGCCGCGCCGGTGGTGCTGCCGACGCTCATGCTCGCCGACTTGAGCGGTGCCGATCTGATCAACGTCGCCCATACGGTCTCGGCCGTGAACAGCAAGCTGGTGGTCAAGCCGGAAATCAAACGAGTTGAAGACATGCGCGGCAAGCGCATCGCCAACTCGAGCCTGGGATCGTTGGGCGATTTTCTCTTCAAACATATCCTGCGCAAATACGGCCTCGATCCAATACGCGAAGTGACCTGGCTTGCCATCGGCACGCCGCCGGAACGGTTGCAGGCGTTATTCTCCGGCGTGGTCGATGCCATCGAAGCGTCCTATCCCATTGACGTGCAAGCCGAACGGAAGGGATTCCGCGTATTGTTGGATGCGCGCAAGGAAGTCGTCTATCCGTCCATGTCGATAGTGACGCGGCGCAAGAGCATAATCGAGGACCGCGACACCGTGATGCGCATGGTCAGGGCACACGTCGAAGGCATCGCATACTTCAAGCAGAACAAAGAGTTCAGCTTGCGCGTGTTGAGCAAGCAATTGAAAATCACCGACCGGGAAATGTTAGAGAGTTCCTACGACACCTACACGCAGGACTTTATCTCCGTGCCGTACCCTATTACCAAGGGCTTGGAAGCCACCTACGATTTTGTCGCCCAGTCGCGGCCCGAGATTCGCAACCGCAAGCCGGAAGAGTTGGTCGACGCGAGCTTCATCGCCGAGTTGGAGAAGAGCGGGTTTATCAAGAAGCTCTACGAACAGAAATAGGCAACTGACTTCAGGCAATAGGCAACAGTAAGAGTTTCGGAACACGGAAGAAGCATATGAACAAACAGAAGACGGCAACATGCTTTGGTAGGGGCGGACCTATGTGTCCGCTCGTTTGGAGGGCCGACACACAGGTCGGCCCCTACACGCGTCCCACAATCGACAAGCGGACCCGCAGACTAAAAAGGGTTGCGTTGCTTTCGGTAATCGCTTTTGTGCTCGTGGTGACCGGAGATGTTGCTCAAGCCCAGCAGCCAACGAAAATCCCCTGGATAGGATACATAGGTGGTTCTCCTGCCGCTGACTCGGCCCGCATCGAGGCGCTCCGCCAAGGTCTTCGCGAGCTTGGGTTCGTCGAGGGGAAAAACTTTGTCATTGAGCTACGATCTGCGGAGGAGAAACTCGATCGCTTCCCTGCGCTCGCGGCCGAGCTTGTGCGTCTCAAGGTAGACATCATTCTCTCATCGGGTGCGTTAGCAACCCGTGCGGGCCCCATCACCAGCGTTCACCTAACACAAATTTTAGAATTCGCGGTAAAGAACCGGCTCGCGGTGATGTACCCCAGCCGGGGAATTGTGGAGACGGCGGACTTATGACCTACGGCGTTAACCTCAACGATTTGTACCGGCGCGCCGCTACGTATGTCGACAAAATCCTGAAAGGCCGCAAGCCCGCAGACCTTCCCGTAGAGCAGCCGATCAAATTCGAGTTCATCGTCAATCTTAAAGCAGCCAAGCAAATCGGCCTGACGATTCCGCCGAATGTGTTGACGCGGGCGGACCGGGTGATTCGGTGAGGGAGGGGCATTAGGTTACGGACGCTAAGCAATGGCGGAAGAGGACGGGAATGAAGAAATTAATTTTTGCATTTACGCTCGGCGCTTTGTTCTCTGCGCTCATCAATGGCTCGGCGCCGGCCGGGGCGGCGGATAAGATTCCCCGCGTCGGTATTCTCTTTATCGGCGGCAGAGACCAGCCGCACTTGGAATCATTCAAACAAGGTCTGCGCGAGCGCGGTTACACGGAAGGTAAGAACATTATCCTCGTGTACCGCTACGCTGAAGGAAAAGAAGAGCGGCTCGCCGATCTCGCCGCCGAGCTCGTGCGCGAGAAAGTCCATGTCATCGTCACCACCGCTGCGATCAGCGCTCGGGCGGCTCGACGGGTTACCCGAACGCTTCCGATCGTCATGACCACCGGCAATCCACTCGCGACCGGGCTTGCTGACAGCTTGGCGAAGCCTGGCGGAAACGTCACGGGCTTGAGCGTGATGCCAATCGACTTGAGCGTTAAGCGGCTTGAGCTGCTTAAAGAATCCTTTCCTAAAAAAAGCCGCGTCGCGGCGCTATGGAGTCCCCACGACCGCGAAGCGGAAATCCAATTTAAAGAAACAGAAGATGCCGCCAAAGCTTTGTCCATATCTTTGCATTCGCTGGAAATAGAGTCGGCCGATGACATCGACCGCGGGTTCCGAGCGATGACCAAGGCAAGCGCCCAAGCGATTGTCGTAATTTTGTCGCCGCTCGTCACACTGAACTCGAAGCGAATTGTCGAGCTCGCACTCAAACATCGCCTGCCGGGAATCTATCCGACCCGACAGTTTGTCGAGGAAGGCGGCCTGATGTCCTACGGCCCGTCGATCGCGGACATGTACCGTCGCGCCGCGACCTATGTGGATAAGATTCTCAAAGGAAGAATGCCCGCCGACCTGCCGATCGAGCAGCCGATGAAGTTCGACTTCATCGTCAACTTAAAAGCTGCCAAGCAGATCGGCGTGACGGTTCCGCCGAACGTGCTGGTGCGGGCGAACCGGGTGATTCGGTGAAGAAGGCAACATCCAATGGTACGGGTGGACCTGCGCTTGCCTTGAGCAACGTCGAAGGGTGTCCGCCGGTTCGGAGGGCCGACACGCAGGTCGGCCCCTACACGCGTCCGACAATCGACCATCCAAAACCCATCCGACAAAATTCGCGTCTTTGCGCGATCGGCTGTTGCGAATTGGCACCACCTACGCAAATGTTGTCGCCACGCGAATGCCGCTCCGCTACCCCAGGGCGTATGCCATACGCCCCTACATTCGGATTTCCTCTTTGGATTTTAATGCGTTCTTTGCGGCTAATCGTCCGAATTCGAACCTTGCCGGTCGCGACCGGCCCTTACTCTGTGCCCTCTGTGGTGAAGCCTTCCGGTAGATCGAGGTGAATAGTCATGTCGAAGTACAAGTTCCTTCATTTAAGAGGCACTACACTAGTTGGATTGCTCCTCTATAATTTTGCTTTCAACGCGCAGAGCCTCGCGCAGGATCGTCCGTTGAAGAAGATCAACTGGGGTGTGTCGGCTTTATCGGCGGCGATGTGGATTCCTTGGCTCGCCAAGGAAGCGAAGATTTACGAGAAGAATGGCTTGGATGTCGAGACGATTTTACTGCGCGGTTCCGGGCAGACATCGCAAGCGCTGCTCGGCGGCAGTTTGTTCGCCGCGCCGGTGGCGCTGCCGCAGGTGATGTACGCGAACTTAAACGGTGCCGATCTCGTCAACGTCGCCCATACCATCGCG
>JBDSVQ010000180.1:0-4997 GCA_039927135.1 Fimbriimonadales bacterium
TTACTGACCTCGCCGTCGACCACCTGCCGACAGACATCCATCTTGAATTCTCTGGTAAACGTTCTTCGCACCATCATCCTTGTTCCTTAGCGGAGAACAACGTGTCTAAGAAAATGGGCGCAGTTCAGTTGGTCATAAGCAATCCTCCTCACATCAAAGAGTTCCCATTTTTCGTGTCCTTCAAAGTTACGTGCGATGCGCAATGGCCCTCGGATGCAGATTTCGACCGCTTCGACGCAATACAGGCTCGCATGGACTCGTTAATCTACGAGTGGGAGTTCTGCAATGTCGGCATGTTTACACTTGCGGGAACTCGCGAATGGCTGATTTATGCGAAAGATGGGCGCGGCCTTATCGAAAGCTGAAGGAGCGCTTTGCAGACTATTTGCCAGAACTCGAGTATCGCCGTGATCCGCAATGGGTGGCATACCGAGAGCTACGCGAGTTGACCTAACGGATACCGCCAGTTAGGTATCTTTCAGGTATGGATGTAAAGAGTGCCCTAAAAACGCAGTACAGAGGTGGGCTTGAAATGATGCGGCAGTGCATCGAGCGCTGCCCGGAAGAGCTTTGGACCGCCGGTGAGTACCCCAGATCGTACGACCGGATTGCCACCCATGCCGTGTTCTTCACCGACCTTTATATGCGGCAAGGCGAGGCGGCTCATCAGAACTGGGAAGACATCACGCCGGAGAGTTACGGCGATCTGGATGAAGACGCGCCTGCGGACAAGCACATCGACAAGCAACACCTTTTGGATTATGTAGATTATGTTTATGCAGAAGTCGACGCGACCGTCGACGGCCTAGATTTAGATACCGATGATCCTGGCTTTTATTGGTACAAGAACATTAACAAGATGGAGCATCAGATGATGAACTTGCGTCATCTTCAAGGGCATGTCGGACAATTGTCCGAATTGTTAATGGCTAACGGAATTGAGATCGATTGGATAGCAAAACATCCACGCGGACATTGAAGTCCGAGATAACTGCACTCCTCGGTCGACTTCCAAAAGACGGCGACATGGAAGATCAAGCGCGCGGTGTTTTGCGGCACTTGATGCATGCCGCACTTGATTCGAGTCCGCAGGAACCTGTGATCACGCGCGCTGGTGATTGTCCGAATTGCGGCAACCGAGCGCCCTCGAACCGAACACCTTATTGCAGTGATTGTTGCAAAGCGATCGCTGCCTTCATCCGCCAATTCCGCATCGCAATCGAGGGCGGTGGTCCGAACGACGACCGGCTGATGATGTTCGGCCAAACGTTTTGGTTTTTGATCGGAGGGGGCAGGCCGTTGCGTGTCTCCATCGCCCCTGCAAGCGCGATTAAGCAGGTTTTCAAGCGAACGGCTGGCAAGTGCGAGACGTGCGGTGCGCCTGCAACGACTATTGATAATGTCGGCAGCGGGTGAAACCGTCCGATCAATCTTCGCGCGGTCTGCGCGGATTGCAGCGAGACACGGCCATTCGGGGATGAAGGCGTGCTTTCCACGGCTGCGCCCTTGGTAGATGAGTTCGCGGCGCGCATTTCCTCACCTAAACCATTGCGCCTGTGTGACGCGGCTGATTGGAACTGGCGAGCGTACCTTAGGGACTATGCCGCAAACGATCGGACTTCGACCTGAATACCCGCTGACGCGGCGCAGCCGGCCGCCTCGAGCAACTTCCGTGATACATCGTCGCCGACATACACTTCTCCGCAGGTCTGGCATACCTCAGCAGGCACGTTCTTAAACACGATCGTTGTGGTGCCACGCTCAAGCGTCACAGTCGTCGAACCGGCTGCGGTCTCGCCTTTTTTACAAATCAAGCAAATCATGTATTCCTCTTCGAGAAGTCCTCACTCCACGAGGTGGGATCGGGCTCGTATACCGTTATTATGATTGACACCTCGTCTGAGGCGCTGGTTGCCACCACGACGTGTATCGGCCGGCCCTTGCAGAAGCTGAGCAACAGCCGACTGGCTAGCGGAAAGTCATCTGGGTAGTCCTCTACGACCTCCCCGTTTGTGATCACGTCTTGCACGTCGTCAACGGAGATCTCGCGTTCAAACATCCGTTGGAGGGCGTGGGCACGGAATACGAGTTTCATCGAAGTTGGTTGCGTCGAACTTGGCGACACGCGCAGTTTACACGCCTAGTCCCTGGCGCTGACCCGCGGGTAGCATCCTCGGCATGATCGAAACAATCTTAGAATCGTGGGATCGTCAGGCGACGATCGTGAACAACATTGCCGCCAAGGTCACCGAGGAAACGAAGATGGCGCAGTCGCTGCCAGGCGAAATGCGCGTTTACGAGCACTTGGCACATATCCATGGCGTGCGCCGTGGCTGGATGAGCGAGATCGACGCGAAGTACCTGGAGGGCTCGGCGACGCTGCACACGCAAGTATCTGATGAAGAGTGGGCTGCGTCGGAAGACCTCGCTCTAATCCGGCAACGGCTGCAAGAGAGCGCTGTCGGAGTGCGCCGCATGATGGCGGACCTGCTGCCCGCGGGCGGGAAGGCGGGGCCGTATGATCATCCGCTGTTTTATATGCAGCATATGATATGGCACGAAGGCTGGCATATCGGCGCGATCTTCCACGCCCTGCGGGCGGCGGGGCATGAGCCCGCGGAGGAGTGGGAGGAGCCGAACGTCTGGGGGCTTTGGCGAGTGGAGGAGCAGCCGTAACGCAACTTGAGAAAGCTATAGTCCTAGCCGACAGGCTGTTGCCGGGCGTGCCCGCTCCGGAGGGAGCAGTGGACGAACGCTGGCAGGCGATCATCGCAGTTGGAGGGTTCATTCAAGCTGAACCTGAACCGGTATGGGAGTTCATTATGCGATGGGGCGTGAACGACTGCAGTGACCTACGTGCAGCAATCGCGACTGTTCTGTTAGAGCATTTGCTTGAACACCACTTCGATGCGTATTTTCCTCACGTCGAAAAGCTGGCACGCAATGATGCCAACTTTGCTGACACTTTGTCAACGTGCTGGGCATTCGGCGAATCGAAGCGGCCGAGCAATCTCACCCGATTAAAGGCACTACTTAAGTCGCTTGATGGATCAACCGTGACATGAACTGGCTACTCGTTACCCCGCGCGCCGAGATTCCAATTGCAACCGATGGCGGCGACGTTACAGCCATAGTCCTTGCACACGGCGCCGGCAGTCACATGGAACATCGAACGATGTTGTGGTTGTCCGGGCTCTTGAGAGAAGCGGACGCTGGAGTTGTGCGCTTTAATTTCGCTTATCGGGCGTTGGGGAAACCGATGCCGGATCGGATGCCGGTTTTGATGGAGACGTACCGTGCTGTGATCGCCGATGTTCGCGCTCGGTTGTCGCCTCAGCGTTTGATCATTGGCGGGCATTCGATGGGTGGTAGGGTCGCGTCGATGATTGCGGCTGAAGGTGACGCGCCCGACGGCCTGCTGCTCTTCGGTTACCCGCTCCACCCTCCCGGCAAATTCGATAAACTGCGCGATGCGCATTTGCCTTTGATCAAGTGCCCTGTTCTGCAGTTCAGTGGAACAAGAGACGAGTTTTGTCGGCGGGATTTGATGGAGGCGGTGCCGGTGGGTGAGAACTACAAGGTGGTTTGGGTGGATGGCGCCGACCACAGCTACTCTATTTCTAAGGCGTCAGGCAAGACAAAGAAAGACGTCGAATCAGACTTGGCCACCGCAATTTCTCATTGGTGCTTGAAAAAGAAGCAACAATAGTAGCCCAAGCCTGGCTAGCAAAACACAGTAAAGAAACATGACCATCCACCTCATCGACGGAACCTACGAACTCTTCCGACAATTCTACGGAGCAAGACGCTTCAACGAAGGCATCGACGCGCCACTCGGAGCCGTCGCAGGAGTGCTCCACTCCATCCTACAGATGATCGAAAAAGACGCGACACACATCGGCGTCGCAACAGACCACGTCATCGAATCATTCCGAAACGACCTCTGGCCCGGATACAAAACCGCCACCGGAATGGAGCCAAACCTAACCAACCAATTCCACCCACTCGAAGACGCCCTGAAAGCCATGGGAGTCGCCACCTGGCCGATGGTCGAGCTCGAATGCGACGACGGCCTCGCCTCCGCAGCACACCTCGCAGCACGGGATCCGCGCGTTGAAAAGATTTGTATTTGGAGCCCTGATAAAGATCTGGCTCAATGCGTCGTCGGGGACCGCGTTGTTGTTGTGGATCGACGAAATGACACTATCAGGGGCGAAGAAGGCGTGATTGAAAAGTTCGGCGTGCTCCCTATGTACATTCCAGATCTTCTCGCGTTGGTAGGCGATGCCGCCGACGGTTATCCGGGCATTCCGAAAATCGGAAAGGTAACCGCCGCAAAGCTGATAAACAAATACGGCGGAATTGAGGACTTCCCCACCGAAGTCTTAGGAGATAATCTCAAAAATGCGCTGCTTTTCAAGCACCTGGCAACGCTGCGCATCGACGCGCCTCTATTCGACGATGTCGACAAGACTCGCTGGCGCGGCCCGACACCCGAATTCGCGGACTGGGCAGCAAAAATGAGCGACGACAGAATCGTACAACGCGCGCAAAAGGCAACGGCTATGATTTCCGGATAAGAACTGCCACCGTTTCGCCTAGTTGTTCATCACCAAGCACACCTGACCACTTGTAGGTCAAGCGATTAGGATCGGCATGAAATGTAGGCGCGTTGATGTAAATCCGTGCGGGAATCGCTGGTTGATACCAGCCAGCCTCGATCGACCAGTTAAATCGCATCAATCGATCCGCTCCGATGTTCCACGGCTTCGACTGAAACTTTGCTCCGCGATCACTTAGAGCAACGTTGTCCCTTCGAACGTCGCTCGTAAAGTCTGCCGCAGCATAAGCGTCTCACCGTCAACGTAAACGCGCTCGCGCATTTCTCCCAGCAGCTCCTTGCGGAGAACATCGATTACGAAAAGCGCACCTTCCCGACGCACCTCAAGGTTGATGCTGGTTGGCAGGAATGAATCAGTTGTCGTTCCCTCCCATTT
>JBDSVQ010000181.1:0-6415 GCA_039927135.1 Fimbriimonadales bacterium
CGACGTGCGCAGTTTTCGACCCGCTCCGAACAATATCGAGCAAGAACGGCGAGTTGCAGCTGAGGCACGCGATGGTCCCGGGAGGGTTGGCCCGTTTGCAACTGGGGCAGTGTACGTTGCGAAAGTCTTCAGGCTTGGCAATCTCGTTCCAGGACTTTAGTTCGTAAAGTTCTTTAACGAACATGCCGCGGGTCCCTCGCTGGTGCGTCCCTTGATCATCGGTAAGTAGGGTTTCCGCACCTTTTGCGATGGCTATCGCGTGACCGTATTGACCTAGTTGCGCCAGCTGCTTCGCAATTTCGAATCGACTGCTTATGTTTGCAGGGTTCGCAGCAAATGCCTCGTGTGCCCGCTCGAAACGGGTCAAGTTCAACTCACGGTCTGAGGCGCTCCCAGCCATCAGGTTGTATAGCGGCAGGCTAAACATTGCCGCCACCAAGACCAGCAGGACGGCGTACATGACGGTTGTATTCGCCGTTGAAATGCCTACTGCCATGAGCAGGATCGACGCGAAAATCGTAACGAGGCCCGTGGTAAAAGTAATCTCGCCCTCAGCCATCCACGAGCTTACGAAGTAGATCCACACAAACAGCGCCACCGCCATGACAATCGTGATGAAAAAGTCTCCAAACAGACCCATGGCGAGATTTTACGCTAATGCGTGATCCGTTACTTGCTGTCAGCCCAATACTGCTCATCCAAATGGAAAAACTGATAGCCTTCCTTCGAAGCAGCCAACCTACGCGGTACCCAATACTCGGTCCAGCTGGTATGTGACAAACCACGTAAATGTCCGGATCCTTTCCCAGCCACGTCGATCGTGCCGGTGTCAGTACAGCCGGCAAGGACTCGGGGAGGCCAACACCGCACTCGCTGCAAGGATCGACAACAAAACAGTGGCGCGGCGTTAACCCGTCTGATTATAGTTGGGGCTGCGTGCCTGTTATTCGCTCGAAGATATCGATATATCTTGCGCGCGTTTCCTTAACGGCCGCATCGGGCAAGTGGGGACCGGGTGCCGTCTTGTTCCAGTCAAGCGTTTCGAGATAATCCCGAATATACTGCTTGTCCAAGCTGTCTTGGTTTTTGCCTGGCGCGTATGACTGACGCGGCCAGAACCTTGAGCTATCAGGCGTGAGCACTTCATCAATCAGAATCAATCGATCGTCGACCATGCCGAACTCAAACTTTGTATCCGCTAAAATGATATCCGCGCGGTCGCAAATTGCAGTCGCCTTCTCAAAGATTGCGAGCGTAGCGCGCTTACACTCGCTTGCGATCTCTTCGCCTGCTATCTCACTCGCTTCCTCAAAGCTGATGTTTTCGTCATGCCCTTCCTGGGCTTTCGTCGCGGGATTAAAGATAGGGGCTGGGAGCAAACCGCAAAGTTGAATGCCGCCTGGGATGTCGATCCCATGCAATCTCACCGCGTGGTCGGCTCCTCCGGCAGCAAGATACTCTTTGTACAACGATCCTGCTAAGTAAGAGCGAGCGACGCTCTCGATTAGCACCGGGTCACATTTTCTCACGATCACCGATCGTCCGCGCAACGAATCATCGTACGCGCTTCCTAAGCGATCAGCAACCTCATTATCGTCCGCTGTGATGACGTGGTTTGGAATAATCTCATCGAACTGCCCAAACCAATAAACCGACAGTTGATTTAGCACCTTCCCCTTGTCAGGAATTCCGTTCGGTAACACGACATCGAAGGCACTAACCCTATCTGTTGCGACCATGAGAAGGGCATCATCCAAGTCGAATACTTCTCTAACTTTGCCGCTTCGGAATTTTCTAATCGGCAGGTCGACTTTAGTGACGGCTTCCATGGATTTCGCGAGTATATCCGTCACTCCGTCAATCTTTGCCTAATCTCAGTCTCAGATAACGACTCAGCATCCGCGCGCAAGAGCGCTTCAACAGCGCGTTCTGCTTCGCCTCCCGTGAAGTCCCAGAGGCCGTGCGGTTCCACCAGCCAAACCCTCGCGCCCGCCTCGCGAGCCATGTACGCTAGCGCGAGATTAGGTAGGTTCACCGCCGAGTAAGGCGAAGCACAAACAACAACCAAGTCGGATTGGCGCGCCATTTCCAAGGCTAAGCGTACGTCTGCCTGCTCCACCCTCTGGTCGGCGACCACGAATTCTGCGCCGAGGCGGCGCGCTGCTTCGGTATCGGAGTCGTTTTCCAGCGTTACTCCAAGGCTAACCTTGTGCCCCAATTGCCATGCTTCGGCCATGAGTGCGCCTGCACTCCCGCCTCCACCGATGAAATGAATCCTAAGCGGCTTTCGGGCTCTTGATCGATCCGGGATTATCTCTGGAACAAGGATAGTTCGTCCGGTTCTTGCATCGCTGAGTCGATCGAAGGAAGCGCCATACACTCGTTCGATTTCGTCACTCTGCAACACCGTCTCCACCGGTCCCTCGATAGCGACGCGGCCGTCGTGCAAAAGTACCGCACGATCCGCAAATCCAGATGCCAAATTCAGATCGTGCAGCGCCACGACCACGGTGTGGTTTTGTCGCGCCAACTCCCGAGCCAGCGATAGTGTGGCAATCTGGTAGCCGACGTCCATATGCGCGGTCGGTTCATCTAAGAGCAGCACATGCCCTCCTTGCGCCAAGGCTCGCGCAAACAAAACCCTTTGCCTTTCACCGCCGCTGAGTTCCGTCACGCGTCTTTCTACAAGTGCTTGGCAACCAGAGTTTTCGAGTGCCCACTTAATATGCCCATTGTCAAAGTCGTCCCACGGAAACCTGCCCATTGCAACGACGTCGTAGACAGTGAACTCGAAAACGGAATCTTCAGTTTGCGGCACGACCGAAATCTGCTTAGCGATCTCTTTTTGCGAGAGGTCTCGTATGTTATCGCCATCGATTCGCACGCTTCCCTCAGTAGGCGATAGAATGCCGCACAAGCACCTGATTAGGGTCGATTTACCTGATCCGTTAGGCCCTAAAAGTGCAACGATTTCGCCGGGCTTTGCGCGAAAGTTTAAGCTCCTGAGTACCTCGCGGCCCTCATATCCAGCCGACAAATCGACCGCTTCGATCATGCTACAAAGTCCCGTCGATTAAGCCGGCACTGAAGGCGCGATACATGCCCGCGTAGGTGCCGTTCAACTCTGAAAGTTGCGAGTGCGATCCCTGCTCGACGATGTGACCGCGACTCAGTACGATGATTTTGTCGGCAGCCGCAGCGGTCGACAAGCGGTGAGCGATTAGCAGAGTGGAGCGGTCTTTCGTAACGTCGTCGAGCGCGGTTTGCACGTGCTTCTCGCTAATTGAATCAAGGGCCGAGGTCGCTTCGTCGAGCAGCATAATCTTCGGATCGATGATTAGCGCGCGCGCGATTGCGATCCGCTGCATCTCGCCACCGGATAGCCGGATACCTTTCTCACCGACAAACGTATGGTAGCCCTCCGGCATTTCAGCGATAAATTCGTCTGCATGCGCACTGTAGGCGGCGGCCTTGACTTCGTCCGACGAAGCCTCGGGTTTGCCAAAGCGTATGTTATCAAGCAGCGAGCCAGAGAACAAAAGCGTTTGCTGTGGCACGACGCCTATCTGGCGTCTCAGCCATGTGGAATCGAGCCGCCGAAGGTCTACGCCATCGAAAGTTATCGTGCCATCAGTTGGGTCGTAAAACCGTAACAAAAGGTCCGCTATGGTGCTCTTTCCGGCCCCGCTCCTGCCAACCAGGGCAACAGACTCCCCGGGCTCAATCGTGAAGGAAACGTTGTGCAACGCTGCCGTACCGTCGGGGTACGAAAAGCTCACCTTATCAAAAACGATTCGGCCAGCAGGGTTTTCGATGGTCTGCGCGTCCTCGTCGTCCGGCACGTCAGTTTCCACATCGAAGACCTCCCCATAAATGTGATCCGTTGCAGCCGTCACCTGGCTATAGACCGAACCGATGTTGCCGATTCCCGTGGCGCCGTTCTTTATGACATCCAACAAGTACACGAAGCTGAACAGGTCGCCGGCGGTCATCGTCCCCGCTGCCACGTATCGAGCCCCCAAATACATAATCAGCGCAATCGCGCAAGCGCCTATCACCTCAATAAGAGGCTTCAAACTTGCCATGCGGTTGACAACGCGCATGTTGGAATCGTACGTCGCTTCGATATCGTTTGCAAAGCGCGAGGATTGGCGTTCTTCGGCGGAGAAGGCTCGTACGACTCGTACAGCGTTGAGCGACTCTTGCATCGTCGCAGTCATCTCAGAAAGGGTTTCCTGTACCTCCTTTTGCGAAGTTTTCACTCGCCGGGATGTACGGATAATGACCCAAGCAAATATCGGCAGAATTGCCACGACTATCAGCGCTAACCGATAGTTCAGATAGCAAAGCAGGAAAACGCCACCCACGAGCCGAACTGGGGCAGACATAACATCCTTCACTAACGGCACGCCCGTTTGCACGACGGCAACGTCGTTCGTTATTACACTTTGAATGGCGCCCGTGCGCGTTGTATTAAAGTAGGCAATCGGCAGCGACTGTAGTTTTCTAAACAATTGCTGCCTAAGGTTTGCGGTGATTCGGTGCGCGGCTTTGCTCAAGTAGAGCATCTGACCGCGGGTGAAGAAGTACTTGATGGAGTACATCCCGATGATGAAGAACGCCATCATCGCCGCCTGGTAAAGGTTGCTATCCGCGATTGCATCAACAGCCCACTTGATGAACGCGGCGGGGGCAAGGTCCAAAAGCGCACCGCCAAGCACGCACACCAAGCCCAGGATCAGCGTGCCCCGCTGTTCCTTCAGCAATACCATGAAGCGCGGGTCGAACCCGCGAGACCGGCCGTCGGCGTCCTTACGTCTGGCGATGGCTAAAGGTTACCGCTTAGACCTGCATCACAGGAACGGATTCCCAGTCGATAGTAGCGTTTGCGGGGTTCTCCGGCATGTAGGAGATCGGAACGGCACCGCCAACGTGCAGCACGTGGTCCTTGCCATCCGGGACGCGCACGAGAATTTCGACGCGTTGCGCGTTTCCCAAGACCTCATAAGTGAATGCGACTTGCATGATGAGGTCGTCGGCTTCGTTAGCAGGCAGTCCGGCCTTGGCTTGACCGGCAGTCATCCCGGTGGGAGCGACAATTTCCAAAGTCGCGGTCGTCTTCGTGCCGGCGGCAATCAGGTCGGCAGCACTCTCGACTTTTGTTGGCCGACCGATGCCTGAAAGTCCGCCGGCGGACACGATGGGCCGGGACCCGTCGATGACAACCTTCGAAGGGTCGTTCGGGTTGATCAACACGGGCACCGTCATCCCAGGTTGCAGCGCTCCCCACTGGTTTCTGCCTTGCAAGACATGGCGCGCTTTCGCATCGTAGGGGGCGCGCCCCGGCACTTCGACACTCAAGCCAACTTCGACGACAAGGTTCACGTTGTTGAGGATGACGCCGGTGTCACGCGTCGAGGTGACCAGCGCCGTGCCTGCGATCGACGCGTCGGCCTCCATTCCTTGCGGGGTACCGCTCCGCAGGATCTCGCTTGGGTCGAGTCCCTTCAGGTATTTCGAGACAACGATGAAAGCGATCCCAATGGGAATGAACGCAACGCCCATGAGCACAAGTCCCAACATGGCCGGCCCGCCTAAAAGGAAGCCTCCGGCAATCGAAATGATTCCACCCACGAGGAATAGCCAACCCAAGGCAGTAAAGAGCGTCCTCATCATGATCGAATGTTTACCTTAGATATCCCAACAACTCGTCCGCGAAAATCCAAGGAGAGCCTTCGTCTTCGTGCTTCAGGAATACGTAGGTCGGCTTCGCCAGAGACTTGAAGTAATCGGCCCAGTCGCGAAGCTCACCTGAATCGTATTCGCACTTGCGTAACCGCACATAGGCGAAGTCTGCGGTATCGCGTTTAATTGCTTGCGCTTCGTCGGTTTCGGCGGCGACCCAAGCGGCGTTGTGCTCGCGCAGAATCGCCTCGACTTCCAGTGCATGCCAAGTTTCGTTCCGAAACTCCAGAGCGTACCGATGCTCTTTCGGAGCCGCGGATAGAAATTCCGAGAGTCGCTCATCATTGCGCTTCATGTTTGGCGGTAGTTGCACGAGGAAGGGGCCTAGCTTTTTCGCGTCGTCGAGCGGTTTGAGGCGCTCCTGCATAAACTTCAGACTCTCTAACGATTCAAGCTTGAGCCGCCGCATGTGCGAAATGTCTCGGTGGACTTTGCAACAAAACGAAAAGGCCTCCGGAGTAGCCAACTTCCAACCGGCAACCCCTGCTTCCGTAGGCATACGGTACCAAGTGCCGTCCATTTCGACGGCGTTGTATCGCTCGGAGTAGAAGCCGAGAAACTCCTTTGCCTTCAATTCATTCGGATAAAAGCGGCCCTCGCCCTGCCAAGGTTTGTACGAGAAGCCGGAAAGCCCGACGTGCACCATGCCCTAATACTTACCCGCATAATG
>JBDSVQ010000182.1:0-3429 GCA_039927135.1 Fimbriimonadales bacterium
ACGTTTACACCGATATGATCCCGGAGAAAGGACACTAATGGCCGCGGAAACAATGACGTATCGCGATGCGCTGCGCCGCTCGATGGTGGAAGAAATCGAGCGCGATGAAAATGTGTTCTTGATCGGCGAAGATATCGGCAGGTATCAAGGCACTTTCAGGGTAACGCAAGGGCTCTTCGAGCAGTTCAAGGAAAAGCGCGTTTTGGATTCCCCAATTTCGGAGCCGGGAATTGTTGGTATTGCAACCGGTGCAGCGATGGTCGGGCTGCGGCCGATTGTGGAAATGATGACGATGAGTTTTTCGATTTTGGCTCTCGATCAGATTATCAACCATGCGGCGAAAATTCATTACATGACTGGCGGCCAGTTCTCAGTGCCGTTGGTTATTCGCGGACCGGGGGGTGCGGCCAACCAATTAAGCGCGCAGCACAGCCACAGCATGGAAGGCTGGTACGCGCACGTACCGGGATTGAAGGTTGTTGCTCCGTCGACGCCGCAAGATGCGTACGGAATGTTGAAGACTGCGGTACGAGATGATAATCCGGTTATTTTCACGGAGAATCCCGGTCTTTATGCCATTAAGGGCGAAATACCGGACGATGAAGATTTCACGGTTCCATTCGGAAAGTGCGCCGTGCGAAACGAAGGCAAGGACATTACGCTGATTGGTTATTCGCGCATGGCATTGGTTGCCATGGAAGTTGCCGAAGAGCTGGATAAGGACGGCATCAGCGCGGAAGTGATCGATGTGCGTTCGTTGTTGCCTCTGGACACAGAAACGATTTTCGAAAGCGTGCGAAAGACGCACCGCGCGATTGTTATCTACGAGGATTGGAAGTCCGGCGGCTTTGGCACAGAGATCGTTACGCGAATTCAGGAAGAGTGCTTCGACCACTTGGATGCACCTGTTGGGAGGATTGGCGGATTAAACGTTCCGATGCCCTATGCACGGAACTTGGAATTGCTCTGCATTCCGAACAAAGAGGATCTGTTGAAAAAGGTCCGCGCAACGCTCGGGTAGTTTCGCCTTCTTGCCGATTGATTACTGACTCAACACGCATCGTGTTGAGCATCCGGACCTGAATCGCCTAGCACGCCAAATCAAAGGGACCTCAAATATTCCGCTATCGCGCGAGAGTCGGTTTCCGACAAATCGTCGAAAGCAGGCATTGTGCTTCGATTCTTCGAAGCCGGGTCTTTCAACAATTGCTGATACCACGCCGGGTCACCGTGCCGGCTGCCAACACCCGCAAGGTTTGGACCCACCATGCTGCTTCCCTTCTCGCCAAGTTTGTGGCAACTCAAACAATTCTCTCGCAAGAAAACACCTTCGCCCTTTACGGCCATCGCCCCATCGATCGGGCCGTAGTCGCCGCTATCGACGGTCTCGGCTTTCTCGGCGAATGGGCTTTGCACCGGCGAGCCGGCAGTAAGACAAACCGCGAGCACGCCAACCGCACCGACCGCTCCAACCCAGCGACCCATCTTGCCGTCTTTCGACAAAAGCGGCAGTACGGCCAAAAACAAGCCGCCAACTGCGGGAAGCAAGATCGCTCCGACCCATTGCAGCGCAGGCGACGCCTTGCCGATCGCCACCAGCATGGCGTGGTTCGGATAGACGTACCACATCGGGTTCGCGCCGGTTGAGCCGTAGTCATCGGCACCGGCCGCGGGACCAAGGGGCAAGCCAAAAGCCGCCGCCAGGACGAGCGCAAGCACCGCCGGAACGCACGCGGCCAAGAGCGAAATCTTGACGCCCGCCTTACGCGCTGCCAGCATGCCACTGAGAGTTGCTACGAGAATCAGAAGCGGCAGGATAAAGCGGTGCAGGGAGTACCAGCGGTCGACGGTCGCCTGTGCGAACTGATCGCCACCGAGCACCGCGGCACGAATCGCCGGTCCGGCGCTCGGCACGCCCCCCGCGATTCCGGCCTCAATGTTGACCGTGCGAACGTCGTGCTGGCTTGCAGGCAATGCGTTGCCGGTCACCTGAACCGCGATCACTAGCCCGAGCAGAGCGAGCAGCGACCACCACACCCATTTCGTTTCTCTGCGCACGTGCCCACCAAAAAGCATGACCGCAGCACCCGCCGCCAGAGAAAGGATCAGGATCGCGCTCGCCCAATAATGAAAGGCAGCGAAGAATCCCCAGCCTGCGGTTCGCTCGAGCGCGGCGACCGATGCATGCGCGCCCTCGAGGGTCGGGGTGTACTTTGTGGCCAGCACAACTCCTAGGATCACCTGCAAGCCAACCAGCAGCCAAGCCCCGCCGAGCAGTGGTCCGACGCGTCCGAGGGATTTTGTTGCCATGGTCTAGTTTAGTACGGAACCCATTGGCCGCTTGGTTTGCCGCCGGATTTTGAAACTGAGAATGCCTCACCTGCGCTCGAGAATGTGACCAGTGACCCGTCGGCGCGGATGGCGTTTATGCCCAGAGGGTGTACCGACATGAGGCCCAGCGGGGACGGACCCTCGCCCAGGAAGGCGAGACGAGTGACGTAGTTGGTCTGAGCATCCGGGAAAACGTTGGAATTGTCGTAGCCGATCGTGAACCCGTCAGTACCCCCGAGCGGCAGCGGATTGAAGCTGCCGCAAACACCCGAACCGATCGTTTCCGCGAGCAGAATCGCGTCGTCACGCATTTCATAACGACGAGCCGTGTCTGCCGAAGAGAGCATTCCGTAGCTCAGCGCCACGTCCTCGCGGTTGCCTTGCGTATCGGTCCGCGTAAGCATCGTGTTACCGCCTTCGGGATTGGCGGCGTTCTCGAAAACTTCCATCCGTCCAACGTAATCGAAGATTTGGTTTGCCCAGGTGATGGGCCTTCCGTTCGCGTCTTTTGCGCCAGGAAAATAAACGGGTGGAAAGCCGTCGTTATTCGCTTCGGCGTATAAACCAAGTCCACGCGCCATCGCTTTCAAGTTCGCTTTCGACCTTACGAAATTTGCGTGCTTGAGCGCCGGGCCGATTAAGAAGAAATAGGCGAGCACCAGCACCACCGCTAAAATGCCGAAACTAATCGCCATGAATTTCGGGGTGATATATGTTGGTCCGCGACGCTCTACGTCCCGGTCTTCATCTTCAGAAACCGTTAAGAAGATCACCGACTGCTGACGACCGGGGTCGTCGGCAAAACGGGGTCAACCAACCCTGACTTGACCAAAGCATCGTGGAGCTGATCCTGCAAAAACAGCAACTCGCCTGGCTTGCCGTCGGCAACCGGAAGCACACCTTGCTTGATTTTCGCCGGCGGAACCTTTGCCGCAAAATTGCCTATAGAGACAAATTCATCGGCGTTTAACCCACCATTCACAACTTGCATCGCGAGGTTCGCCATCTTGAACACCGAGAATCCATTAGCAGGATTTGTGGCTTTTTCCTTAAACGCCATCATGAAATCCTGCTGTCGTTTTCCACGGTGAAAATCGC
>JBDSVQ010000183.1:0-5320 GCA_039927135.1 Fimbriimonadales bacterium
CTTTCATGATCGCTTGAATCACGTTCGACTCATCGTCGGTGCCGTAGGTTTGAGTGAAGTTGCTCGTGAACTTGAGGGCAAGCGTGTCGCCGTCCCTAGACGTCTCGACCAGCCGCGACTCGGGGGCAACCGCCGGGATCGACGCTAAGGCGTCGTTAACGCTTTGCACGACAGCGTCCTCGCCTTCGGCCAGCTTGCGCTCTTCGGTGACCAGCTTGCCATCGCGATAGAAGGTCGCTTGGTATTTCTGTTCCGCTGTTTCGGCTTTTACGTCGGGCGGACTGTTTGGGTCATAAGTCGGCGACGGTCCACGCTGGGTGTAGTAGATCAGGCCGACGAGTAGCATTGCGGCGACGACCCCCAAAATAAGGAGCGGTTTGAATCCGGGTGTGTCTTTGTTAGTCTTGCTCACCGATATACGCCTTTATTCCTCTAACAATAGCTTCAGCAATCTTCTTTTGGAATGCCGAATCCTGTAAATGCTTGCGGTCGGTGGCGTTGTTTATGTAGGCGACTTCCACCAAGACCCCTGGCATCTTGCTGCCCCGCAGTACGGCAAAGCCCTTCGTTTTCGCGACTGTAAAGTCGCTTCTAGAGCCGTGACTCTTGAGTGGGCTTACCTTGCCGATCTCCTCGGAAATGAGGTCTGCGAGCAGCCGCCCGTCCTTATCCGGCCCGTGGTAGTACACGAAGGAGCCAGTTTGGGAGTTTGCCACCGTGTTGGAATTGATATGCACGCTTACAAAGAAGTGGGCTTCGCTGTCGTTTGCGACTACCGGGCGGGCGTTTAGGCCAACGGTAGCGTCGGTGCTGCGCGTCATCACAACGGCAGCGCCCTGATCCTTGAGCATCTGGACGACAAGCCTAGAAATCTGCAGGGTCAGGTTTTTCTCGTGGAGCGTTCCGCTGCGAGCTCCGCCATCGGTACCTCCGTGACCCGGATCGATCACGATTGTCTTGTCCGCCAGCGTTCCTCCAGCACTTCGAGGCTGGGAGATGCTGATAGACAGCTTATTGCCAGCAGGCTCGACACTGACGCCCATAGGCTTTTTCAGTTCGAGCCTAACGATAGTATCTTTGGCAGCGACCGCGTAGGAAACTGACGCGATGACGGCGCTGTTTATGTCTTCGAAGTCACCCTCCGGGTGGGCGTTCGGTATCCGGACGAGATAGACGTTGTTTGGCTCTCTGCGCACGGTCACGTTGCCTGTGGTGGTTGTTCGGAACGGAATGTTGATCACCGAAAGCGCAGCCGTATCCGTGGCCAGCGTCGGCTTGCCCACCAGATTCGCCGGCGGCTCCAGAGAAACGCCCTCAGGGGTCTTTGCAGGCAAAGAGTCTGCACTGAGGGGCTGCAATTCGACGGCTTTGGCGCCTGACCACTCGACAGCTGTCACCAAAGCGCTGGGACGCTCTCCTGCTCGGAGAGTCGGGGGATTGTCAACTTGGACTACGACACGAACCGTGCTCGGATTAAACTGGGCGTAGCGAACGTCGCCGGCTGACTCGGGTGGATGCTCGGGATCTACCATTGCGCCTTCGATATCAAGGACGACGCGGTCTGGGTTCTTGACGATGAACGGGGTTACTTTGACGGGTAGCGTGCCTCGCACTTCGAGGCGGCCGCCCGTTGCTTCGATCTTGAAAATACGGCTGTACGCGCGAATGCTGGTAGGACCGGTCCACTGGGTTATGGCTCCGACGGACGCCATCACGCTCCGGAAAGGCACGTAGGGGACGTTGCCAATGGCCCGGATTGTCGAGTTAACCTGGCGGCCGTCAATCTTGATCGTCGCGGTTTCCCCTTTGGAAGTCACCGTCCATCCAAGCTTGGCCGCGACCTTGATCGGCACGAAGCACTCATCACCCACCTTCAGTGCAGGCGGATTGAGCGCAGGCGTGAAGTACGAGTATGTGAGTGAAGCCTCGACAGGCGTATCCAGCGCCGCGGGTGCAACGGCGGGCATGACCATCCCTGGTAGGGCAGCGACTAATCCGAGCATAACGTTCCCTCCTCCTTGAGGTTACTCGAAACAGTATATCAATAATTCCCCAGAGTGTCTAAATGGCAGCACCCTCCAAAGGAGGGCCGCTGCCAGAGACCGTATTGTGGAGGGCCTCGGTAAGTAGTTGTCCCTAGCCCTGTGGATTGTGACGATGCTTTGGTTAAAGAAAATCAGGCGGCTAAACAGCCGCCTGATCTTAATGCTAGCTGCATGCTGTTATGCCTTGCGGCGTCGGGCGATTAGAGCACCTAGCCCTAGAGCCAAGACAGCGATCGTGCCGGGCTCAGGGACTGGGGTGTAACTGAAGGTGTCGATACCGATGTAGTCGCCGTTAGCCCCAGTGGGACCGGCGTTAGGCACGTCGTAGTGGAAGCCAAGGCGTCCCTGCACGGATCCGCCGACGCCTGAGATCACACCTTGGTACTGTGTCCATGAGGTTGGGTATCCCTGTCCGAGACCTGGGTTGATCGTTACCAACGTTGTTGTGAACGCAGCCGGATCGGTGCTGGCTCCCGAAGTGCTCATCTTAAAATGCAGGCGATCGGGGAAGCCCGAAAACAGATCCGGAGAACGAGTCCAAAATGACCACATTGCACCATCTTGAAAGGTGATTTCCGGGGTCATTACCCAGGCATTGATCGTGCCGGCGCCAGCAATAAAGTTGAAGTTCCCGGCGATATACGACTCGGGTGCGCCCGAATGAGACGGAAAAACGATGGGATTGCCATTGAACCAGTTGAGTTGTAAGCCGACCGGTGTGCTGAGGTTGACTACGTTCCAACCCGGAAGGTTCCCAATGTCGTCAAATCCTTCGGTGAGTTGCGCGAAAGCGCTCGACGTAGCGACGACGATTGCGGCTGCTATGAGAATTCGGTT
Organism: Fimbriimonadales bacterium; assembly: GCA_039927135.1. Taxonomy (GTDB): domain Bacteria; phylum Armatimonadota; class Fimbriimonadia; order Fimbriimonadales; family ATM1; genus JACDEQ01. The sequence continues at coordinate 2,883 of JBDSVQ010000183.1, forward strand.
CATGAGTTTGCTCATTCCTCCTAAGATAGTTCAGACCGACGGCAAATTCCGCGGCACGTCGATTGTGACGTCGCTTTGGCTTTAAAGCAAATCAGGCGGCTTTATGCCGCCTGATTCATTGATTTGCTCGCTTGCTTGCTAGGCCTTGCGGCGTCGGGCAATCAGGGCACCGAGACCGAGCGCAATCACCGCGATGGTGCCGGGCTCAGGAACCGGGTTATAGTCGAACGTGTCGACACCAATGTAGTCACCGTTGATGCCGGACGGGCCGGAATTCGGGACATCATAGTGGAACGCAAGTCGACCCTGAGTGGCGCCGCCGAGACCGGAAATCATTCCGGTGTACTCGGTCCAGTTGTCCACGAAGACGCCCTGAACGAGGTTCGGGTTGATCGTAACGAGGGTCGTCGTGAAGTCGCCAGCGTTCGTGCTGCCGCCGTTCGTGCTCATTTTGAAGTGAAGCCGATCGGGGAAGGCGCTGTCGATGCTACGCGCCCAGAAGGACCACATTGCGCCGTTCTGAAGGGTGATTTCAGGGGTCATTGCCCAGGCAGTAATGTCTCCAGCACCGGCTACGAAGTTGAAGTTCGCCGCCATGTAGGACGTGGGTAGTGCTCCACTCTGAGCTGGAAAAACGGTGTCGTTGCCTTGGAACCAGTTCGGCTGAGTGCCCACCGGGACGCTAAGATTGACGAGATTCCAGCCTGCTCCACCGAGTAAGTTGATGTCGTCAAAACCTTCGGATATTTGCGCGAAAGCGCTGCTCGAGGCGCCGACAACAACGGCTGCTATGAGAATTCGATTCATGAGTTTGCTTATTCCTCCTGTACGTTAATTTTCAGGCCATCGGCAATTTCCGAGGCACTGCTTTACTGATAATACTACAAATACCCCAGCAAGGTTCGCTAGAATCCCTAAATCGGCAGCCGAATCTTAGTACGTTGGGGCGTGCTCAAAGCGGTGTCGGGTGTGAATATGGCGAACGGTTCCCGAAGAACTGCGCATAACGATCGACTCCGTGTAGGCGCCATCTGCTACATATCGAACGCCCTTTAGCAAATCACCACCGGTGATGCCGGTGGCGGCGAACATGACGCTGCCGCTGGCCAGATCTTCCGTGCGCATGACCCGGTCCACATCCCCATCGACCATTTTCTCGGCGCGGTCTCGCTCTTTGTCGTTGCGGAAGACGAGCCTGGCCTCCATGTCACCGCCAACACATTGGACGGCCGCGGCCATGATGACGCCCTCCGGCGCGCCGCCGATGCCCATGAGCGCATCGATGCCTGTGAGGGGGTCGATGGCGGCGATGCCCAGGGTGATGTCGCCGTCGGTGATGAGTCGAATGCGCGCGCCTGCGTCCCTAATCTGCTGAATGAGCTTTTCATGTCGGGGACGATCGAGGACGCCCACGATGAGTTCGTTGACATCCTTGCCGAGGCGCTTCGCAATCTCTCGAAGGTTGGCTTCAGGGGGCTGGGTGATATCTATTGCGCCTCGGGCTGCCTCGCCAACAACGAGCTTGTCCATATAGCAGTCGGGAGCGTGCATCAACTTGCCTTCCCCAACTGTCGCTGCCGCGAGGACGCTGATGGCGTTTGCTAGTCCGTTCGCGCACAGGTTTGTGCCCTCTAGAGGGTCGACCGCGATTTCGACCATAGCGCCATTGCCCTTGCCCAACTCCTCGCCTATAAACAGCATCGGAGCTTCATCTCGCTCGCCCTCCCCAATAACGATGGTGCCGCTGATGTCGAGTTCGTTCAGCGTTCTTCGCATAGCATCGCACGCTGCTTGGTCCGCACCGTTGCGGTCTCCCTTACCAACCCACATTCCGCACGCGAGGGCAGCGGCTTCCGTAACTCGGACAAACTCAAGTGCGAGGTTCCTATCCATTCCTGCACGGGAGAATACCAGCCCGGTAGAATCCTGCCGTGCCGACGGTTGGCGAGCTGCTTAGTGTCCTCGACAAGATCGCGCCTCCTCACTTAGCTTACGCGGAAGACCCTATCGGCCTTCAGATCGGCCGTGAGAGCGACGTTTTTGAGAAGGCGGTCGTCGCGCTAGATGTATCTCCGGCTGCCATTGAGTTTGCAGTTTCTATCGGCGCACACGTCATCGTAGCGCACCACCCGTGCATTTATCGTCCGCTGAAAAATGTTGCGGGGGATAGCTTCGAGACTCAGGTTGTGCGCGCTGCACTCAAGAGTGACGTGGCGGTTATTGCTGCGCACACAAACTGGGACGCAGCCGAGGGCGGAGTCAACGACACGCTTGCATCTTTGCTGTCGTTGTCGGGCGTCGTCGCTTTTGGCAACGATGTTCCCGCACAAGAACTTAAACTCTCGGTATTCGTTCCGGCGGAAGGGGCTCAAGTATTGATCGATGCGTTGGCGGACGCCGGTGCCGGCGGGATTGGGCTGTACCGTCGCTGCGCTTTT
>JBDSVQ010000184.1:0-7531 GCA_039927135.1 Fimbriimonadales bacterium
AGCGCTTCCAAGAAGATTTGGTTAGTAGAAGACGAAAGCGACCAATTGTGGAAAGTGAGTTTTTAGTTTTAGGAGTTAACGCTTCATCAACTCGATCACAATCGTCGACACGCCGTTGATCATGAACTGCACGCCGATGACCGCCTCCAGAAGGCCCATCAGCTTCGAGATAATGGTCTGACCCGCCGACCCCAACCTTGAGACCAGCAGCGGCGAGATCAACAGGATAACCAAGGTGGCAACCGCCGTCGCCAAAATCGCCCCGCCCAGCGCCAGCCGGTGCAGCGCGCCGGGCGCCTGGCCCGCCAAAACGGTGACCGTCGACAGCGCCCCTGCCCCCGCGATCAGGGGGATGCCGAGCGGCACCACCGAAGGGTCGCCGGTCGGCGCTTCCGCTTCTCGCTGGTCGCCCGATTCCAGCGTTTTGATCGCCATCATAAGGAACAGGATGCCGCCCGCGATTTGGAACGCCGGGACCGTGATGTGGAAGAACGAGAAGATCGCGCCTCCTGCCAAGCTGAAGAGCAGCATCGCGAGCAGCGCGGTGACGGTTGCGCGAAGGGCGATGCCACGCCGACGCCGAGACTCTGCCCCGCTGGTAAGCGCGACAAAAACCGGCGCCGCCGCGATGGGGTTGACGACCGCGAACAGCGACGAGAATGCCAATAATCCGAACTCTAACGGCAGATTCACAAACTAACTCCTAACCGGGATGGCGGTCTCGCTTTTGGGCGAGGAGAGGACGAAGGTGGTTTTGACGCGCTGGACGCCCTCGATGGCGGTGAGCTTTTCGAGGACGAACTTTTCGTAATCGAGCGGGCTGGCGGCCACGACTTTGAGCAGGAAATCCTCGTCGCCGGCGATGTGGTGGCACTCGAGCACCTCGGGCAACTTGTGGACGGCTGCCAGGAAAAGATCGGACGTTTCTTTCGTGTGCTCCTTGTGGATGACATGGACGAAGGCGGTGACGGGTAGGCCGAGGGCGCGCTGATCGAGGACCGCGGCATAGCGGGCGATGACGCCGGCTTCTTCGAGTCGTTTGACGCGCGCGAGGGTTGGCGGCGGTGTGAGTCCGACTCGTGAGGCGAGCTCGACGTTGGTCAACCTTCCTTCGTTCTGGAGAATCTCCAGAATCTGCGAATCAATTTCGTCGAACTGTTCCATGACGATATTATATAACGTATTGATTGCCGTTGGCAATGTAATTGTAAAGTTTTGATTGTGATTTTGTGGATTTTGTTGGGTTTGAGCGCGTGTTGGAGCTCAACACCATGGGTGTTGAGTCAGATGTTCTCGTCTTGCCTGTCTCAACCACCATGGGTGTTGAGTCAGATGGGTGGGGAGCGTGTTTCGGGTACCTTCGCGAAGTCGGGGCCGAGTGGGTCTTCGAGAGGAAAGAAAATGAGAATAAAGACACTAGCTTTCGCGACGATCGTGGCGCTTGCCACTGCCGCACAGGCACAGGTTGCCTACAACTCGTTCCTTCCTGGCTATGGCTGGGACAACACCGTTGGCTACGGTATCAACGGCCTTGGGGCGCCGCCCAAGTTTATTCAGAGCTTTGCGGTTGGTTTTGAGGCTGCCGCGAGCGGAACCGTTGACCAGATCTCGGTCGCGGTTGGCTTTTTTGGGCTGGGTGTAGGGCGAAACGTTCGGTTGGAACTGTACGACGACGACGGCACCCAGCAGGCCATGGGCTTGATGCTGGACAGTTGGGACTTCGTTAATACTGCGCCGAACAACTTCGGGGAGCTGTTCCAGATCCAGAATCAGGGCACTGCGGGAGTGACGCAAGGCGAGTGGTACTGGATGCACATGATCGCGCTTGACGAGGACGGTTTTCACACGTGGATGTTTGGGGATATGAACATCTTGTGCCCTGGGCTCATCAGCCACGACGGAGGCAAGTCGTTCTCGTATTCTTCGGTGAACTCGGCGCCTGCGCTCGAGGTCACGGTGGTTCCGGAACCGGCGACGTTTGTGGTTCTGGGCGTTGGGATTCTGGCTCTCCTGCGGCGAAGAATCACGGGATAGTACCAACGTAAGACTTTTGTGAGAAAGCCGGGGTTTCCCCGGCTTTTTGTTACCGGGACCTGTATAATTTGCGGACATCCGGGAGGGAATGTATATGCTGAGATCTGCGCTCTGCACGCTTCTCACTGCCGCTTTTATCTTAGGGTTCGCTGGCGAGCTTCCTCGCCTCGTTTTCCCTGTGGCAGGAGGCGTAAATTCATGGAAGCCTAACTTCGGCGCGTCACGCGACGGAGGCGCCCGGTCGCACAAGGGGCAGGACCTTATGGCGCCGCGTATGACGCCGTTGGTCGCCTGCTTTTCGGGCACTGTGTTTACCTCGAAGGGTGGCAACGCCGGCAACTGGTTGACGCTTCTGGGCGATTGCGGCTGGTCGGCGAACTACATGCACCTGAACGACGACAAAACCGACTTCGACGACGACACTGCACCGAAAGAGTTGACCTTTGCGCCCTGGCTGGAAGACGGCGGGCATGTGGAGGCGGGGGATTTGATTGGTTATGTCGGTAACAGTGGCAACGCGAAGACTTCCGGGCACCATTTGCACTTTGAACTTTTTGGGCCGGAGGGTCATGTTGACCCGGCTTCGTATTTACGTTCTGCTTCGGTGATTCCGGCGCCTTCTTCTGCGATTCGGCCGAGTTCGTATACGGCTCCTGTGTTTGTGGAGAAGGTTGTTGAGCGGCCACAGCCGATGTCGCTGGCGGCGTTGCCGCCGTATAAGGACATTGCGGTTTTGAAATTTGGGCAAGCCGGCACGCCGCCGGTTAACAGCGAGCATATCGTTAGGATCGACGATAGAGATGTGGCTTCGACGGGCAAGACTTCGATCTCGTATTCGTGGGACACGAAGCGCGAGGCGGACGGAGAGCATTTGGTGAGCTTTTTGCGGCGGAATATCGTGACGCGCGGGGAGACGGTTTTGGAAACTCGTGTTGTGATGGTTGCGAATCGGGCTGTGCCTGTTCGGCCGGAGCTTAGCGGCGACCGCCTTGAGATGCTTCTCGGTTTGAATTATTATCGGCGGCTCGCGGGGCTGTCGTATGTTGCGTGGGATGCTCGATTGGGGAAGGCCGCCGATGCGCATACCGTTTATTGGGAGACGAATAAATCGTCCGCGCGGCATTCGGCGCACAGTGAGGACCGTGGTTTGCCGTGGTTTACGGGGGAGACAGCGAGTGAGCGGGCTCGGGCAGCGGGGTATCCGAACGGGGTTTCGGAATGCATGCACTTTGTGGGCACTCGGAAGGCCGTGGATTCGCTTTGGGCGGTTCCGTATCATCGGTTCGCGCTTTCGAACTCCGCTGCTGAGGACGTTGGGATTGGTTTTAGAGGGGATACCGTTTCGATCGAGCTCGGTTCGGGCGCTCGTGATGGCGTGGTAGTTTTCCCGCCGGATGGAATGACGGGCGTCCCGCTGGAGGGCAACGTTTCGGAGTCGCCGGCTCCCTTGCGGTTGCATAAGAGCGGCAGTGGGAAGGTCGGTTATGTGATCACGTTTGCGAATCATTCGACTTTGCCTGGGCGGATAGATGTTCAGCGCGTGGAATTGCGGGAGAGTGGGCGGATTGTTGATGTTTATGTCAACTCGCCGGTGAACGATGAGGCATTGAAGAACGGCGCAATTGCTATTCCGAAGTCGCCATTGCGCGCTAATACGACTTATGAAGTTTATGTGCGCGCTTTCGATTCTAAGCAGAAAGACATTTCGCGAAGATGGCGTTTCACGACGGGAACTGCTGCACAAGAGTCGCATACAATGGATTATCGTGCTGCGGTATCGCGGGCGGTTAATGCGCAACCTGGGGAGATAAAGATTCGCGGGAAAGTTCGGCTTGCTGCGGAAGATGGCAACGCTTTTAGCATTTATATCGAGGGCGGCGAGGGCGTGCCTCAGAACCTCATCGGCAACACGATGTGGATAGGGATGGCGCATGGAGTTCCGATTCGATTGGGGGACGATCCGCTTGGTGTTTATCCCGTTCGGCCGGACATCACTCCGGGCGAGATGGTTGTGATTATCGGCAAGGGCACGATGCCGACTCAGTTCGTCCCGCGCCTTATCGTCGTAAAATAGGGCGTGCCGCGCACGTACACCGTCAAAGAAATCTTCTACACGCTCCAGGGAGAGGGCGCGCAGACCGGCACGCCCGCGGTGTTTGTTCGGTTCGCGGGCTGCAACCTGTGGTCGGGTCGCGAGGAAGATCGGGCGCAGGCGGTTTGTCAGTTTTGCGATACGGATTTCGTGGGTGTTGGGCCGGATGGGGGGAAGTTTGATGCCGTCGGTTTGGCTCGGGCTGCTCGGGCGGCGGGGCCGGCGGAGTTGGTGGTTTGCACAGGTGGGGAGCCGTTGCTGCAGTTGGATGGTGAGGCGATCGAGGCACTGCATGCGGAGGGGTTTCGCGTTGCGGTGAGACTAATGGGACGATTGTTGCGCCGGTTGGGGTCGATTGGATTTGTGTGAGCCCGAAGGCCGGGGCGGAGTGGGTGCAGCGTTCGGGGGACGAGTTGAAATTGGTATATCCGCAGGCGGATTTGGTGCCTTCGTCGTTGCCTTCGGGTTTGTCTTTTGAGCATTATTTTTTGCAGCCGATGGATGGGCCGTGTCTGCGGGAGAACACGGAGGCGGCGGTCGAGTATTGTTTGGCGAACCCGAGGTGGCGGCTAAGTGTGCAGACGCACAAAGTCATCGGGTTGCGCTGACCGTCAATATTCAGACCATGGAAACGATAACAGTCATTTACCAAAAAGGCGAGCAAGGCTACTGGGTCACTACAGTTGCCGAGGTTCCCGGTGCCATTTCGCAAGGCAAAACCAAGTCGGAAGCCCGTGAGAATGTCTTGGACGCGCTCGACGAGCTGCTAAGGTCTAGTTGCGATCACGCACACGAATAGCCTCGCCCAACCTCTTGCCGACATGCGGCTCCATCGCTGCTGCAATTCTTTTATTATGAAAAATCTCCGCAATCACCGATCCACCATAGACATCGGTTAGATCCCAATCTTCCTCGATCAAAGTCTCTAAGAACAGCGCGAGTATTTTAAAGAACTCGGTGTCGTTCCTCTTTAACGCAGCTCTTGCTTCTGGCACAATCACCGATTGGCAGATGATGTATTGAGCAGGTGTGCGCGGGCCATAGGACTTCGTGCCACTTTCGTATCTCTGCCGAATCTCTGGGATGGCTTTAAGCAATCTGGATGCGAATCCTTTCCCTCGTTCCTCGGCGAAGAAATGCCGGTCACGCGCAAGCACTTCTATTTCGAAATGATCTGAGTCGAAGTGGTTTTCAAAGAAAGGCAACTCGAGGGCATCGCGTATCCGCCTATGATATCGTTTCGGTATAAGTTGCAAGCTACCCGGATGTCCATAACAGGCCCTCATGGAAGTTGCACTCGTGAACACGTAATTGTGATCGCTGATGATCTCCAAGTTTCCAATCGTTTCAAATGCGCTACAGAGCCTTTCCCACTCGGCTGCATAGGCATGTGCCATTGGAATCACTGTTGAAAAATAGCATCCTGCGAGGATATCTTTGCCATACTTCGATCCGTAGAGTTTCTCAATCCAGGAAGTCATGCCTAGATCAATCGCCAACTGACTGCAACAGTCTGCGTTCTTGATAATCGCTTTACCGAACTCGTCAGCCATGTCGAACACTACATTTATCTTTCGGCGTTCTTTCCACGCGGATTCCGCCTCGTTAGTTTCTACATCTGGATGCTTCTTGTCGATATCCGACAGTCGCTGCTGAAGCTGCACGTCCAAACTATTCCTGAAGAACGGCCCGTCCAGCGCTGCTAGAATCTGCGGCCGCCACTCAAGCGGCACCGTACACTTCCTTGAAAACTTCCACTTCTCTGCCGTCGCCCAGTGAGCTACTTCACTGTCAAACTCCCCATCCAAGTGCCCGATAAAGCTTAGCGTCAAGACAACCATATGCCAGTTATCTGTGACCGCATAGCAAGCGATCAGCGATCCAGCTAGATTGGTGCCGGCTGCTATGTCATCCTCATCCTTCGAGCGCAATAGGATGGGTGCGCAGTCAATAAGGTTGAGAAGGCGCGCGACTCGCGTCACGTGTCCCGGGCTAGATGGCCAAACGTGAAGTGTTTTGAACACTTCGAAAGCTGGGCTTATCTTAGCCTTCGGCATCGGTCTACTCTACCGTAACGCTCTTCGCCAAATTCCTCGGCTGATCGATTTCGCAGCCGCGCAAATGCGCTAGGTGATACGCCAGCAATTGCATCGGCAAAACGCTCAAAGTCGCATTCACAACGTGCGAGCCTGTGTCCGGGATAATCAGAAATTCGTCGCAAACATTGCGCATCATCGGGTCATCCAAGCCTACGCCGATAATCGTTCCGCGGCGCGCTTTTACTTCTTTTATGTTGCTTACGACTTTATCGCGCGTCGCCGGGTCGGTTGCGCCGAAAACGGCGACGACGCCCGGCTCTACCAAAGCGAGCGGGCCGTGTTTCATTTCACCGGCGGGTGATTCTTGTGTTGCTACGTAGGCTATCTCTTTCATCTTTAGGGCGCCTTCCAAAGCCGCCGCCGCGTCTGCGCCTCTGCCCAGATAAAACATCAACTGGGTGTCGCGAATTGTCTTTGCGATCGCCAAGCATTGCTCCTCCAAGCAAATTGTTTCTGCCATAGCCTGCGGAAGTTTTGCGAGTGAAGAAGCCAACTCGCCGGTGTCCGCGCCGCGCACTCCGGCGGCGTAAAGAGCGCAAAGTGCGAGCGTTACCACCTGCCCGCTATAAGCCTTTGTGCTCGCCACCGAAATTTCGGGTCCTGCTTGCAAATAATGCACGGCGTCGCATTCACGTGCGATGCTGCTGCCTACAACATTCACAACGCCGAGGGTCGCAATGCCTCGCTTCTTTGCAAGCTTTAGAGCAGCTAATGTGTCGGCGGTTTCGCCGCTCTGGCTTACGACGATGACGAGGTCCGTTTCGCGAAGGATTGGGTCGTTGTATCGAAATTCGCTGGCGTACTCGACCTGCGCCGGAATGCGCAGGATGCGTTCAATCAAATAGGCGCCCATGAGGCCTGCGTGGTACGCGGTGCCGCACGCGATCATGATCACGCGCTCGGTGCGTTTCCAAACTTCATCGGGCAGCGTATTCTTTAATTCGACCGTGCCGTCGGACTGGAGACGGCCGGTGAGGCAAGCGCGAACGGAGTCCGGCTGTTCGTGGATCTCTTTGATCATGAAGTGCGGAAATCCGCCCTTCTCCGCCGCCTCGATGTCCCAATCGATGATCAGCACTTCGGGCGTTTTTGCGTTGCCGTTGCCGTCCTCCAGCTCGATGCCCTCGCGCGTAAGCGTCGCCAGGTCGCCCTCGTCCATCACGATCACCTTGCGCGTGTACGGCAGCAACGCCGGTATATCGCTCGCCAGGAAGTTCTCACCCTCGCCGATGCCCAGCACCAGCGGGCTTGCGTTGCGTACGGCGACGATGCGATCGGGTTGATCCACGCTCAGCACCACCATCGC
>JBDSVQ010000185.1:0-15752 GCA_039927135.1 Fimbriimonadales bacterium
TGCTTCGCGTACTGGCACAGGGTGCCAGTTCCGACGGCGGCACGTTTGCTGCCGACGCCCGCGTTTCGTTTGACGGCCTTGCAATTGAAGAAGGCTCGTTCTTAAAGGCCGAAGGCCTCCGCTTCGCCCAGAGATTCGGTACCGATTCCAGAGCGTCTGGGATTCTCGATGCAGAGCTCAACCTATCGGGAGACGTCTATCAGCCGCTGATTCAGGGAACCGTCAAGGCATCACAAGCTGCGATGCGAATCGCCGGCGAGCTCCCGGTTTCGGAGGGCGCGTCAGCGCTACCGATTAATCCAACTTTCGACGTTGAACTTATTCTCGAGGATGGTCAAGTCGCCAATGGCCCCATCGAAGCGCAAGCGTCCGGCACCGGGTACCTGCGAGGCCCACTTAGCGTGCTGGATGCTCGGATGGACTTCGTAGTCGATTCGGGTGAGCTATCCTTGCCGAGTGCGCGCATTAGGTTAGAGCGCGGTGGAACGGCAACGTTCGAATACTCGAAGAACTTCGCCGGCGAGCTTGAGGCGTCGCTCGATGTCAATTTAAATGCAACGACGCGGGTCACCGCGGACGGTGGGCTTGGACAGCAGCGCTACGTTATCGCGATGGAAGTCCGCGGCGATTTGCTCAGCGATGATGAATTGGTCATCACCGCCACGAGCGACCCGCCCGATTTGACCCAATCGCAGATCATGGCGATTCTCGGGCAGGCCGATTTGATCGAGAACGTGGCCGCAACCGGCTTTAGCCGTTTCGAGGACCAGCTAAAGAACGTTCTCTCAAGCGTTGCCGCTCCGCTTCTGCTCGGGCAGGTCTCTCGGAGCATTGAGCAGGCTCTCGGGCTCGACTACTTTTCGTTCGACTTCACAGGCTCAGGTATCGGCGGAATCACGCTAGCCAAGAGCCTTGGTAACGGATTCACACTCGAATACCGTAGAGTCCTTGAGCAATATGCGCTTGCTGGAGAGTCCCTGGAGGAGATTCGCATAACGTATCGCCTGCCAACGAGCAATTCCCTGCTTGGGCGATTCACGGTGGGCGTGGCAGCAACCCGCGAAGGCTTCTTCAAAGCGACGCTGAGCTACTCGAAACGATTTTGAAATTCGATTCTCGAAACGAACAGGCATCAGGCCGGTCTAACTCTTTCGAACCTGGTTCGACAGGGTTATGAGTGCGCCGCGCGAAGAGTTCGAGCGAATGGTTTCGGCTTATGAGCGACGCATTTTCAACGTCGCGCTGAAGCTCACCGGAGACTCGGATGAAGCAGCCGACCTCACGCAGGAAACATTCCTGAGAGCCTTTCGAGCCTGGGGACGGTTTCGTGGCGAGTCGGCAACCTATACTTGGTTGTACCGAATCGTTGTGAACCTCAACAAAGATCGGATCGGGCGCGAAGTGCGGCGGCGAGAGCGAGAGACCTCCATCGACACCGGCGGAGCGCAGAGTGGATCGATCGAAATAATGGATTCGGGCAGTACGCCACACAGCGAGGCCGAGAGATACGAAGCTCGGGACATCCTCGCTCAGGCGATACGCGATTTGCCGGACGGTTACAGGGAATGTGTTGTGCTGAAGGACATCGAAGGGCTATCCTACGATGAGATAGCGCAAGTGATGGATATCACCGTCGAGGCGGTGCGAAGTCGGTTGGCGCGAGCCAGGCAGCAACTGCGCCAGCGATTGGCGCCGTACTTGAAGACATAACTCACGGATGAATATGACAAAGCGACTCGCGACAATGATCACGCTGATGGCCCTGTTCGTGGCCGCTTTGGCGCAAGGGGAACTGGTAAGCCGTATCGAAGTGAACGGTGCCAAAAACATTCCAGCTAGCTCGATTTTGGCTGCAATGCGCACCAAAGAGGGGCAGATTTATGACCCTCAGCTCATCGCCCGTGACAGGCAGAGCCTAGAAGCGCTGGGGCTTTTCCAAGAAGTAAGGGTTTTCGGCCAACTTCTGGAGGACCGCACCTGGAAGGTCGTAGTCGAGGTCGTCGAATGGCCGATGATTGATGCCATCGAGGTTTCCGGTAACACTGTTTTCGATACTCCCCGAATTATCAAACTTTTCGACGATGTCGGCATCAAACCGGGCGTCGTGCTCAACGTCTCGCTGCTTGACGCCGCGTCCCGAGCGCTGACCGCGCTGTATCGCGAGCAGGGCCTGTTTGCCCGTATAACGAAGTTCGAGCCCGACCCCACGGTGCCGAACAAACTGCTGGTCGAAATCGTAGAGGCACGCGTCAACAGCGTGATCGTGGAAGGTAACTCGCGAACGAAAGACCGCGTTTTCCGCCGATTGATGGACACCAAACCTGGCGACCTGCTCGACTCAGTCAAGTGGAGCGACGACCTTCGCAGGATCGTCGACACCCGATGGTTCGAAAGCATCGAACCCGATAGCGCCGAGCCCGAGCTCGGAAAAGTCGACCTAATCCTGCGCGTAAAGGAAACCCGCACAGGCGTCTTCAATGTCGGTGTCCAGGTCGACCCGCGCAATAACCTGGCGGGCTTTGTTTCGATGCAAGAGACGAACTTCCTCGGCACGGGCCAAATGATCGGCATCAACGTTTTGCAATCCGCTCAAGGGCTCGGCACGAGCGTCACGCTCGATTACGCAAACCCGATCCTTGACGATAAACGCACGTCGCTCACCGCGAGCCTCTATACGAGGCAAACCTTCGTTTTCGGCGGTTCGCTTTTTGGGGCCGGCGGAGGCGGCAGCCTCAATACTTCGGACCGCATTTCGCAGCGGCGCACTGGAGCATCCGTAGGTATCTCGCGCCCATTCGATCGGAAAACCCGCGCCAGCGTCGCAATTCGCGCCGAACGGCTCAACACAATTAATTTCACGCCCGATCCCGGCGAAGAGTTCATCGTGCAAGACGGCGATGTCGCAGCGCTCGAATTCGGAGTGCTACGCAACCGGCGCGATAACAGCGTCGATCCTGCAAGTGGCGATTGGCTAAAAATTGCGATTGAGCCAAGCTATAGCAATATCACCAGCGTCGGCGGCCTAACAACCGGCTACGACATCTTGGGTGCAGGCTTCTTCACGAGGTTCACTGTCGATTATCGCAAGTATTTCAGCGCCGGCCCCCCACGCGCACCCGAAGAATTCGACGAACCGCGGCAAGTCATTGCGGCGCGCGTTTATGCAGGTCATATCGTCGGAAATGTGCCGTTCACTGAGCAGTTCTTTGTCGGTGGCTCGAATGGTGTGCGCGGCTACGAAGAAGATCGATTCTGGGGCAAGACAGCATTTTTGGCGCAGCTGGAATATAGGCACCCTCTACAAAAGTCGTTCAATATCGTCGGCTTCGTTGATTACGGCGGAGCATGGGGCGGTTATGGAACGGTTCGCGAATTTATTCAGGCACCCAACCTTAATTTGAAACTTGGATTCGGTGTCGGAGTCAACTTCAAAACCGCTTTCGGTCCCATTCGTCTCGATCTTGGATTTGATCAAAACGGACGACCGCGCACTCACTTCCAAATTGGCGGCACTTTCTAACACGTCGCAAGGAGAATCAGATCGAATATGAAATTCAACAAAACCCACCTTATGGTCGTCGCAGCATTTCTTGTTGGAATGTTTGCGCTAACTGCTTTCCAAGGCAATGTTCAAAAATTCGCGGTCGTCAACCTCGGTGACGTTGCAGAAAAATCAAAACTCGGCGTTCGCGAGAAACAAGAGTTCGAAGCGCTTCGAACAAAGTACGGATCGCTTATTCAATTCCTAAATACAAACAAGGTTATCGCTAGAGAAGACTCTGCAAAAATAATCGATACCTGGCGCAAAGACGCTCCCACCGCCCCCGAAACACAGCAAATGGAGCAGCTGAAAACTAAGGCGCAAACGCAAAGTGAAGAATTGCGCCGACTCATCAGCGTGATAAACCCGAGCGCAGAACAACAAGCGCGCATACGCGAACTAAGTGGATGGTCGCAAACCACCGAAGACATTCTTCCGCAGCTCGATAACCTCCTCGGCCAGGCAATGCAGAATCGCGCAAACACAAAGCAGCAAGAAGTGCTCGATAAAGCCCGAGCAGCCGTACAAAAGGTAGGCAAACGAGATGGTTACACAATGGTTTTTGAATCACAAGTCGCGGTTTACGGCGCAACGGATCTCACCAGTGAAGCGCTCAAAACAATGGATACCGATAACCCTTAGCCTCTCGCTGATAGCCGCGGGTTGCCGCGGCCCATCGCAAGAGGCTGTTTGGGTCGATCTTTCCGCCGCCGCGCAAGTGCTGGCGGCGGAATCCGCTATCGATTGGCCCAACCTGTCCGCCGACGCTGTGTCTGCCCCAGCGACCAACGTGCGCCTACCGGGAGTGCCTTCAAGCGTCGTCGACCGCGAGGTGGTAGCTGCCCGTCGGGCCGACGCGCTAGAACTACTCCAGGATCAGCTTCGAGATACGCAGGTAAAGCTGCAAGAGGCGTACCGCGTGCAGCTTCGTGCAGCCGCCCGGCTTCTCGCCGCTGACCTGCGAGAGTCACTTCGCGAAAAAGCGGACTCTGCCAGCGAGGCATCAATAGCCGCCATCGCCTCGATCTTGGAGCGATCAGCCGATTACCGAGGCCCCAGGGTTGTTCGCCTTGCGCTCCTCGCCGGCTGGCCGGACGACGGCCGGAGCGACTTCGTTAGGTTTGCAGCCCAACGCGGCCCGGTGGAAGAATCTTGGGATGCCGAAGCGGACCGCCTGCGAACCGAACTTCAGGAGCACGATGCCCAGATAACCCGGCAAGTCGAAGCGATTCTTTCGCAATTCCAAGGTCTCTTAGAAACCGAGCGCGCCACTAACGAAGCACGCATTCAGCAGGAGATCACCAAAGCGGACGAACAGGCCGCCCGGCTCGCTCGCGAGCGCTTCTCCGAGACGGCGAAGCTAACGTTGCCTCGGCTCCTCGGCACAGGCACCGACGTGATTGCAGGCAGAGGGGAGACGACCCTAGCGATCCCGGGGGCAAAAGGCGAAGCCGTGCCCGACGCAAAGCCTACGCCCTTCCCCATCCCCTATGACGCCCTTCGGTCTCGGCTCGACATTTGGCTGAGCATTCGCGGGTACAAACTGGCTACGCGGCCGGATGGAGTTGCCGACCGCACCGGAGAGTTTATCGCTTGGATCAATCAGCCCTAACGCACACCTTAGAAGAGATCGCGCGAATCGTCGACGGCCAACTTCACGGCCCCGGCGATTTGATTATCACGGACGCCGTCCCGGCGGGCGACTCGGGACCGAGCGCCATCACCTTTGCCGAATCTCCGGAGTACTTGGCGTATGTCGAGGCATCCGACGTCGCCGCCGTCCTGGTTGCGAATGACGTCGAATCCTCAAAACCCTATATACGATGCCAAAATCCGCGCCGCGCATTTGTACGCATTCTTGCCACCTACATACGCGAGTTGCCTGTTGATTCCGGTATCCATGAAACAGCGCTTGTTAGTGAGGATGCGCGCATCCATCCCGATGCGAAAATCGGCGCGTACTGTGTGATCGAACGCGGCGTGTCAATCGATGAAGACACCAAGGTTTATCCTTTTTGCTATATCGGCGAGCAGTGCAAGATAGGCAAGAGTTGCCGCATCTATCCGCATGCAACTCTATACCAAGACGTTTCCCTGGGTGACCGTACAATTATCCACGCAGGCTCGGTATTGGGGGCGGACGGCTTCGGTTATTACTTCGATGCGGGAACACATAAAAAAATTCCGCAAGTCGGAGGCGTTATTATTGGCGACGATTGCGAAATCGGCGCTCTGTCGGCAGTCGATCGCGCGATGGCAGGAAACACGCAAATTGGGGACGGAACGAAACTCGATAATTTTGTGCAGATAGCGCACAACGTAAGGGTCGGCAAGCACACGGTTATGGCTGCACAAGCAGGCATCGGAGGGAGTACGGAAATCGGCGAATACAATATCTTTGCCGGCCAATCGGGAGCGAGCGACCACGTCAAGACGCCACCCGGTTGCACGTTTGCCGGCCGGACGGCCGTTACGCGAAATATAAGCGAGCCCGGCGCCTATTGGGGCAACCTTGTGCCAAGAAAAGCTGGTGAAGAAAAGCGCATCCAAATCGCGCTGGGCAAGCTGCCCGAACTAATCAAGCGGGTTCGCGAACTCGAAGACCTTGTGCAGCAGCTGCAAAAGGAATCGGGAAAATGACAGCGGAGTTCGATAGGCGTACCCTCGTTGGCGAGGCGACCTTTGAGGGCCCAGGCATTCATACCCGAGAAGTAGGGAAAGCAACCGTGCGGCCGGGCAACGAAGGAATAGTTTTCATCATCAACGGCGAACGTATAGCCGCAAAGCCCGAAAACGTTACAGACACCGCTGCGCGCACAACGCGCCTTGGCGGAGTCGGCATGATAGAACACCTTATGAGCGCGCTCGGAGGGCTCGAGCTTACCGATGCGGAGATAGAAGTAACCGGCCGCGAGATGCCGATCCTCGATGGAAGCGCTCAGGAATACCTCGCTGGACTGAAGGACGCCGGCATGGCGGCTTTAGGCTCCCGGCGAAGCGTGCACCTATTCAGCCGAGTTAACGTTCAAGGCGAGAGCGACGAGCGCATCGGGATTTCAGCCGGCACCGGCAGGTGGCGATTCGATTGGGAGCGCGCCGGCTCTTGGCCGGGCTCCTTAAGCGCCGAAGTCCAGATGCCCGAGGACTACGAAACCACCGTCGCCGCAGCACGCACCTTCTGCTTTGAAGACGAAATGGAGCAAATTCTAGCAGCGGGCCTCGGCAAAGGGGGAACGGAGCACAACACCCTGGTTATCGGCTCCGACGGGTATCTTACAAAGTGCCGCTTCGAAGATGAGCCGCCACGGCACAAGCTGCTTGATGTAATCGGAGACCTGATGCTGGCCGGAATCCCCGCGCGTTTCTTGAACGTTGTCGCAGAGCGCAGCGGGCACAGGCTAAACGTCGAAGCCGCCACAAGACTTGTGGAAGTTAGCAATTGGGAGGAAGTGTAAACGCCTTGAATATCACAGAAATCCAGGCAATTTTGCCGCATCGGCATCCGTTCCTATTAGTGGACCGGCTGACCGAATTGGAAGTCGGCAAAAAAGGCAAGGGATACAAAAACGTAACCATAAACGAAGATTTCTTCGTCGGCCATTACCCGGGCATGCCGATAATGCCCGGCGTATTAATCGTCGAAGCAATGGCGCAAGTTGGCGCATTGGTATTGCTTTCTGATCCGAAATTCCACAACACGAAGCCGTTAGTGTTGGGCCTCGAAAAAGTTCGTTTCCGCCGCATGGTCGTTCCTGGTGACAAGCTCGAAATGACCGCCGAAGTGCTTTGGTTCAGAAAAGGAATCGGCTGCATGAGGGGCACCGCGTCTGTCGACGGAGAGATGGCCGCAGAAGCCGAAGTCACCTTCAAAATCCTTAAGAATGGCGAGGCAAAGTCCTGAGCGATATACACCCCACAGCCATAATTGACCCGAAAGCCGAAATCGGGAAAGGCACGGTAATCGGCCCCTTCAGTGTTGTTGACGCCGGCGCGGTGCTGGGTCAGAGCTGCATCGTAGAATCGCACGCCGTGGTCAAAGGCGGCACGATCATGGGGGACCGAAATACTGTCGGCCAAGGCGCAATCATCGGTGGTGACCCGCAAGACCGTAAATACAGTGGAGAGCCGACGTGGTTGAAAATCGGCAACGATAATGTTTTTCGAGAATTTGTTACGCTGCACCGCGCAACAGGCGAAGGAAAGTCAACGCTTATCGGAGACAATAATTTCTTGATGGCGTTTACCCACCTTGGGCATAACTGCCATATTTACGATAACGTTACGATTGCAAATAGCTGCGGCATTTCCGGGCATGTAACGATTGAAGAAGGCGTGAATATAGGCGGAATGACCGGCATTCACCAATTTGTGCGCGTCGGAAAATACTCGATGATCGGCGCGATGAGCGGTGTCGGCAGAGACGTACCCCCGTTTATGCTCACGGAAGGACGACGGTGCCGCGTTTACGATATCAATGCGATCGGCTTGCGGCGACTCGGCGTGAGTGCAGAAACGCGTATGGCATTGCACAAAGCGTGCAAGATCATTTATCGAACTGATTTGCCCACGCCGGACGCTATTGAAAGGGTGCGCAAGGAAATCACGATATTCCCCGAAGTCGAGTACTTGATCGCGTTTCTTGAAAACGTCGGCTCCGGACGCTTCGGCAGACAAGACCAGAAGTGACCGTCCTGATTTCCACAGGCGAAGCCAGCGGCGACGCCGTCGGTGCGCGACTGCTGGATGAAATGCGCGCACAAGGCTTCACTGGCAAAGCCTACGCCGTCGGTAGCGCACGGCTGCGTCAGGCAGGTGCAGAAATCATCGCAGATTCATCGTCCTGGGGCGCGCTGGGCGTTTATCAAGCCGTAAAGAAAGCGCCGAAATTAATCGCTGGCGGGCTGGGCGTTTTTAGGTGGATTAGACGCAACAAGCCGGACCTTGTAATTACCATTGATTTCGGATTTATGAACGTCAAGGTTTGCAAAGTCGCAAAGAAAGCCGGGCTAAAGACTTTCTATTTCCTCCCCCCTGCTAGTTGGCGGAGAGACCGCGCAGGAGACGACCTGCCAAAGATTGCCGATAAAATCGCAACCCAATTCCCGTGGTCGGAAAAACTTCTAAAAGAAAAAGGCGCCGACGTCGAGTGGGTCGGCCACCCGGTGAAGCAAATCGTCGGTGATTCACCAACCGGCGAAAGAAGCACAATCGCAATTCTCCCCGGCAGTCGCCGTCACGAAATTCAACTCAACCTTCCGGTAATGGCGCGAGCCGCTCAATTGCTAAAAGAACAGATAGCGAACCGCGAAATCCTCATCGCATGCGCGCCGACCGCCGATAAGCGTTGGGTGCAGTCGCTCTGGTCGCGCCACAGCGACCTCGAGGCAATTGTCACCACCGATGGCGCGATCGAAGCCTTGAAAAGCGCACACGCCGCCATCGTCTGCTCCGGCACGGCAACCCTCGAAGCCGCGATCTGCAAGACGCCGATGGTCGTCGTCTATGCCCTCGACAAAATGATGGTCGCCGAAGCCAAGCTGGTCAAGCTGAAGTTCGACTTCATCGCGCAGCCGTCAATTCTGCTCAACCGCCTGGTTGCCCCGGAGCTTTTCTACGTCAACGCGACCCCCGAACGCATTGCCGAGGAGTTCCTGCCGCTGCTTACAGACACCGACAAAAGACGCCAACAATTGGTCGATTTCGCCGAGATCGATGAGCTGCTTGGACCCGATAACGCCATCACCCGCGCCGCTGAAATCGCCTGCTCTATGCTCGAGCGCCCTTAAAAGGAACCAAATTCGCTATAATCTTCGAACTCTGTGGAGGGAATCACACGGCTTATATGAGAGTGTTTAGGATCTGCGCCGTCCTCGTGGCGGTCTTATTGATATCGGTTTCGTCGTTTGCTCAGCGGGATAACATCCGGAATCCTGAGCGTGCGGCTATTGGCAAATTGGGCCAAGTCAAAGAAGGTGCAATCATCTTCAGCAAGCCCGACGAGAAGTCCAAAAAGGTCAACACCAAGGTCAAGGAAGGCACGTATGTGGTCATCCGAAAGATCAGCGGAGATTGGGTCACGCTCGTCATGAGCGATGGCACCGACGCCTACATGAAGCTCGGCCACATCGAGAAGCTGCCGTACGACGTCAATATCCGCAAGCCGGAAGAGATCGCGCCCGCAACCCGTGGCAACATCGGCCGAACAGCCCGCGACTTCGCTCCCAAAATCACCGGCGATGACCTCGGCAGCCAAATCGTCCGCTACGGCACCGAGTTCATAGGCACCAAGTACGTCTGGGGCGGCAACAGCCTCACCGGAGGCGTCGACTGCTCCGGCTACGTGCAGCAACTCTTCCGACGACACGGCCTTTCTCTGCCGCGCACAGCGCAGGAGCAGAGCTACGTGGGCCAAGCGGTCGACGACCTATCAACGCTGAAAACCGGCGACCGGTTGTACTTCACGGATTCCAACCGTGCACGCATCACGCATACCGGCATCTACATGGGCAACGGATTCTTCATCCACTCCAGCAGCGGACGCAGCGGCGTCTACATCGACCCGCTGAACGAGAAGTGGATCAAGATCCTCATCAACGTCCGGCGCTAGCGATTCGGCTCTGGTGAGAAGTAAGGGCCGTCTTCGGGTCCTGTCCACGTCCATGTCTCGTGGAGGCCGAACATGTGCTCGACACATCCGCAGCCGTGCTTGGGGAGCCTGAGCGAGGTCGGCTTGAGCCAGTCGACATGCCCGTCGACCATCACGTACAACGCGCCGGCGGCATGTCGCACCGCACCAAACGCGCCCATGGGTGTGTAACCGTAGAGGGCCGACCCCTTCGGTTGAGCCTCGATCCAATACAGATCCGGTCCGGTCAGTTGCATGGGTTGTAAGACTCCGACGACCTGAGGATACGGGGACTTGAAACGGGCGGATTCGGTGTACAACACGGTCATGCTCGACTCGCTTACGTTAGCCGTGGATCCGAAAAGGCAACCGTTTTGGCTATAGCCACCGTGGTCCGAAATTGGATCAGGAACGGGTTCCTCATTTAGCGGGCCGATTAGCGGGCATATGAGCGCTCCTTCTTCGGGCGGAACGATCTTGTCGACCCAGCCAGTGTCATTGTCCCAAGTCGGGAGTTGAACGTCGTTCCCGTCCGCGTATAGGATCGATGCCTTTGCAATCTGAGCAAGGTTGGAGGAGCAAACAGGCTGAGTCGCCTTCGCCTTTACCCCGCCCACAATGGAGAACGTGATGGCGACTAGGATCGCCAGAATCGCGATCGACACCAGCAGTTCCATGAATGTGAATCCCTTTTTCAATGCCTTCTCCCACTTGTTGAGACGTCATCCATTGCTGAAATCGTTTCCCTGTTGCCGCAAAGAAGAAGGCAGGCAGCGCAACATACCATTCCTGCGTTCGCGCCCGGAGTAAACACGGTACCATTTTGGCTATGAGCGAACGAACATTCGACATAGCGCTCTACGAAGACGAATCCGGAATGTGGGTCGCGGAGTGCATGGACGTGCCGGGCTGCGTAAGCCAGGGATCGACCGAAGCCGAAGCGATTGAGAACATTAGGGAAGCCCTCGCGGGCTGCCTCGAAGCTCGCCGCGACAACGGAATGCCAGAGACTGTAGTGCGAAGGCACATCAGGATTTCGGCATAGAACATTGCGCCTATCTGTTTGTAGCGGCAAGGAAGCGGTTGCAGCATTCGGGCGCCTTGGTTGGCGCGTAGACCGGCAAAAAGGCAGCCATATCATCATGCTCAAGGAAGCACACGCAGCCTCCTTGTCAATCCCCCAACACAAGACGATGGCTCCTGGCACGCTGCGATCGCTGATACGTAACGCAGGCATCAGTGTCGAAGAGTTTGCCGGCAAATTGTAGGCTTTCTTGTAGTCAAAAGTCCCTACACGACGCAAACCTCCCTTATCATAAACACAGGCGTCAATTCAAAACGCCACGGAGGTTACAAAGAAGTGAGCACTGAGTTACAACCCTGCGACTGCGGGGGAGCGGAGTGCATGGGCCCGGAGCCCGTGCCCTGGCTAAGCTGGAAGCACTGCTTCCGAATGTATGAGTTCCGCTACGGCGCGATTCCCATCGGCAACCAAGCCGCAGGCATCGCCGTCCGAGAGCGACTGCCCATCCGCATCCGATACGAGCACGCGCTCTGCCTGCTCGGCCGCAAGCAAGGACCCATCGTCCACAGCCTCACGCTGCTCCCTAAAGAGCAAGTGAGAATCTACGAATACGACCGCTATCGACGGTCCACGTCCGCCACCAGCCGCTTCAGCGTGCGCACGTCGTTCTTCACCATGACGCAACGCGTGCAGGACGCCTACAGCAGCACCAAGACCAACGCCGGCGCCTCTGTGAGCACGGCCAGCAGCGCTTCCGCAGAAGGCGGGGGCGGCATTGACCTCGGCATCGTCAACTTCGGCGGCGGCGCATCTGCTAGCAGCAGCGTTCGAACGAACGCCTACTTTGACGTCTCTAACGTTTCGTCGCAGTTCAGCCACGTCGCCGAGACAAGCTCCCTCGCCGTAGAAAGCGAGCGCTCCATCGTCGTCAGCACGTTCGAAGACCAAGAGAGCATCCAATCGACCGCGCGCACCCTGCGCAACGACAACGAATGCCGCGCAGTCACGTACTTCGTGCGCCGCGTCTTCGAAGTCTACGAGCTCAGCTCGCGCATCGTGAGCATCGAAGCCCTCGTTGGAGACGAGTGGATAGAGATCGCCGCGCTGGCGGAAGCGGTCCAAAAGATCGCCAAGGAGTTCCTCAAGAAGATCGAGATCGGCGCGGCGCACAAGCCGAAAGTCGAAATCGCGCTCCCGACGGACGGCCTGCTCTACGAAGCCGAGCTTGCGCACTGCTGCTCGTGCGAATGTGAGAGCCAGAACGTGAACACGCTTGATCTCGAGCGCATGATGATCGAGAACGAGATGATGAAACTCGAACTTTCGCGACGCCAAAAGCGCCTCGACGCCGGTGAGCTAGACCCGTTCGAGCCCGCTCCCCTTCCCGAACCGGAAGAGTAGTCCCTCAACACGTGGGGCCAGGCTCGTTCAATGGCGAACGAGCCTAGCCCTATTGGATTCATTTGGCTTTAGATATATATCACAATATCTCAATATCATGGTATACTATTTACATGGCACGAATGATGCGCGCCGTTTGCAAGGCCCTTTCCGATGAAACACGCTTCCGCATAGCCTGGGCGCTCGCGGAGGAAGACCTCTGCGTGTGCGAGCTCTCGGACGCCCTCGAAGTCTCCCAGTCCACCCTCAGCAACCACCTCTCCAAATTGCGCGACCTCGGCATCGTCGATACGCGCAAGGACGGCTCCTGGGTGTACTACATGCTCAGCGACGGCTTGCGAGAGCAGGTCACCGCTATGTTCGACGCCTTCGCGACGGACCTCGAGATCGACGAGACCCTGCAGAACGACCAGCAACGCCTCGCCGAGCGACTCGAAATGCGCGTCGACGGCCGCTGCATCCGTAGCTATGGACAACTATGAAAACAATCACACTCAAAAGCGCCGACATCCACTGCGATGCATGCGCCAACAGCATCCGCAACACGGTCGGCAAACTGGTCGGGGTAGAGCACCTGGCAGTTGACGTCGTGGCTCAGTGCGTCACGGTGCATTACGATAGCCCCGTTACCGAGGAACAGATCAAGGCAACCATGGCAGACGCCGGCTTCGACGTGATCGAGGACACCCAATAGTCCTACCTCTCCTAACAGGCATCGCGGCAATCGCCGCCATCGCGTGGTTCTTCTTTGGAAGGCGCGAGGCGGTAACGCACGCCTCAACGACGGCGGCCACCAAACAGCTCGGCCTCGATATCGCAGGCATGACATGCGCGGCGTGCGTCGTCCGAGTCGAGAAAGGCCTCAAGCGCGTACCCGGCGTCGCCGATGCAACCGTCAACCTCGCCAGCGAAACCGCGCATATCACCGCCGAGCCCGGCGTCACCGCCGACCAACTCGTCGCCGCAGTCGAAAAAACAGGCTACGGCGCGTCACCTGTCGGCAAGAAGTCTGCCGATGAAAAGGCAGACGATAAGCGCCGCGAGTCCGATGAACTAGGCAAGAAATTCAAGGTCGCGATGGCGCTTTCTATCCCGCTCCTGGTGACATCGATGCACATCCCCGGCATCCCAATGCTGAACCCGTGGATCCAGGCGGCGCTCGCCGCGCCGGTTGTGTTCTGGGCGGGCGGCAAGTTCTATGTGAACGCACTAAAAGCCCTTCGTGGCCGCTTTGCGGACATGAACGTCCTCATCGCGATCGGCACCGGCGCGGCGTTCCTGTACAGCCTGTGGCGGACCATCCAGGGCGGCCATCACGCGGAGGTCTACTACGAGGTCGCGGCTGCGATTATCGCGCTCATCCTCCTCGGCCGCTGGCTCGAAGCCGGCGCGAAAGGCAGAACAGGCGAAGCCATCCGCAAGCTGCTCGAGATCGAAGCCAAGACCGCCGTCATCTTGCGCGACGGAACCGAAACCGAAGTCCCGATCGCCGAAGTCCGCGTCGGCGATACGATCGTTGCCCGCCCCGGCGCGCGCATCCCGGTCGACGGCGTCGTTCTGAGCGGCGAAAGCGCCGTCGACGAATCCATGCTCACAGGCGAGAGTCTCCCGGTCGACAAAGCCGAGGGCGACCGTGTTTTCGGAGGCACCATCAATGCCCATGGAGCGCTGCGATTCCAAGCCACCGCCATCGGCTCGGACAGCGCCCTCGCACGCATTGTTGAGCTCGTCAAGAAAGCCCAAGGCTCGCGAGCGCCGATCCAGAAACTCGCTGATAAAATCACCGGAGTTTTCGTGCCGGTCGTGCTGATGATCGCCGTCGCTACTTTCGTCGGCTGGACGATCACCGGCGCCGGTTTCGAGTCCGCCATGATCCATTCAGTGGCGGTGCTGATCATCGCCTGCCCATGTGCCCTGGGTCTTGCGACGCCAACCGCTGTGATGGTCGCCACGGGCCGGGCCGCCGGCCTCGGCGTGCTGATCCGGGACGCGGAAGCGCTAGAGCGCCTTGCCTCGGTGCGCCGTGTCGTGCTCGATAAGACCGGCACGATCACACGCGGCAAGCCGCAGGTCACCAGAATCGTAACCGACGGCGTGCCGGAAGCTAACGCCCTAGCCATCGCTGCCAGCGCTGAGCGGCATAGCGAGCACCCCATCGCCCACGCCATCGTCGTTGCCGCGCGTGACCGCGGCTTACCGCTAACCGAAACCGACTCCTTCAAGGCCCTGCCCGGTGCGGGTATCGAGGCAAGCATCGAGGGCCTACCGATCCGCGTTGGCAAGCCAAATGGCCTCGAAGGCTTGTTACAACAAGCCGCCGAATCCGGCGCGAGCGAGGGCAAAACCATCGTCCAACTCGATATGGGCGGCACGCCCGTCGCGGTCTTCGCCATCGCCGATACGGTCAAGGACGACGCCCGCGCCTCGGTTGATAGGCTCCATGGCCTCGTAGACGAGGTCTGGATGATGACCGGCGACTCGCGCGCCACTGCCGAAGCCGTTGCGCGGCAGGTGGGCATCAGCAACGTCCTAGCCGAGGTCCTGCCGGAGGACAAAGCGCGCAAGGTCGCAGACCTGCAAGCCGGCGCGCCGACGGCGATGGCGGGCGACGGCATCAACGACGCACCCGCGTTGGTGCAGGCTGATGTCGGCATTGCGATGGGCACCGGCAGCGACGTGGCGATCGAGGCCGCGGACGTGACATCGATGGGCGAGCGATTAGCGGCGGTGCCGGATGCGATCGCGCTGGGGCGGGCGGCGATCGCGAATATCAAGCAGAACCTTTTCTTCGCGTTTGTTTACAACACGCTTGGGATTCCGCTTGCTGCGCTTGGATACCTGAGCCCGATCATCGCCTCCGCGGCGATGGCTCTGTCGAGCGTTTCGGTTGTGAGCAATGCGCTGCGGTTGAAGTCGTTTAGGCCGTGAGAGGGTTTGTCGGACCGGTCGGCAGGGTCAGACGCCGCCACCTACGAAGCGTCACGGTAGTATTACTAAACGAATGACCGCGAGCAGCCGACGGGGCCTGTTGCTGATAGGGTCGGCGCTTCTTGCGATTGCCGGCTTGGCGGTTCTGCGCGTCGGCGCGGGATTCGGGCCGATACTCGCCGGTACCGGCATCGCCGCCATCGGAGTCCTCTCCTTTCTCTCTAATTGGGGCA
>JBDSVQ010000186.1:0-3785 GCA_039927135.1 Fimbriimonadales bacterium
GAAGTGGGGCTGGAAGTAGGCAGATCAGTTGCGGTGTGGTCCGCGAGGGCCACACCGCACAACTATCGGCTGGGTGGACATGACCTTGCGTTCGATTCAAACCTTGGGTGGCAGCAACATGATTCAACAAAGGACGCCGCTCAGCCAGCTTATCCTCAACGGATTCCAATCCCCGACGGGTGCGGGAGATGCAAAACGTAGCGGAAGCAATGCCACATTTTTCGGAACAACACTATGGCTTCGTAAATACCATGACCCGGACAAACGCAGTCATGTTTGTCTCTTTCAGCAGCTTGAATCCAGACAATGCAGCCGATCGCAACCATTCGGATCTTGGCCAAAAGTGAAATGAGCCTGGCCCGAACGCTACAAAATTTGGTAGGTCCCGGAGGTGCTCGACTATGACCAACTTACCGGAGGGCGCCAAGCAACGGGCGATTTCATCAAAACAATTGTGACGAAGCGATGCGTCGCGAATCTCATGCAACACGAAGAAAGCGAAGACTGCCTCCAGCTCATCCGTCTTGCAGGGCAACTCCCTGAAGTCGACGGTCTCGCCAACATTTCTGGTCGAGCGGGCGCGCAAGATCGAAGGCTCCGTCATGGTTTTCTCATCAAAAATATCCCAGTTGTATCGAGCCGGCCCGTAGGGACCGGACAGGGGACGGCTGAAGTCATCCACGCCTGCGTGAATGTTTGCCCATGTTGACGGTGTATCGTCGATCAGCGTGCCCATCCACCCAGGATCGTAGATTTTCGATGCGTCATACACTATGAATGAGGCAATAAGAGATGCAATCGACCAGTACCCGACAACACAAACTGCCACAACCAAGGTGAGTGACAGAATGGGCGGCAAATCAAGAAACAGGAGCAGTCCGATGGCTACCGCCACAAAGCCGACCACAGCTAAGTACTGATGACTGTTGTACTTAACAATCTCGCAGGTACCTTGCAGACGCCGTCGCGATCGAGTGTTCACGCCAGTTGCTCACGAATTCCACGCTCCCATCGATAGGGTATGTCTTGAACGTGGAATGCACTTGAAACAATCGGAGTAACGCCTTTGAACACTGGCTGGTCAAAGAAAGTTATCTTATGAACGTTTGCGGAAACCAAGGTCGGTTTCCAATTCTCGCGAACGCCCTTGATGATGATAATAGAGTTCGTTTCCTCTTCATAATCAAACGTGAACGGTAGCGGGCCGGCAAACCTTCTAGCTTCCTGTGAGCTAGCGAATACGGATCCGTTGGGAAGCGGAGCGTTATCTTCAGTAATCGTTGCCGTCACATGCAGGTCTGCCGTAGCTTCCGGTGTAGTAATCTTGATTTCTAGAAAACTGCCTGTCGCCTCTATTACTGCATCTGCCTTCTGATACTTATAGTGCGTAAGCAAATTGCCCGACGCGACCATCAACTTCTTGTCAGTGTCGCTTCTAAGAATTCTCAGCCCCCTAAGATTCTTTCCTTGACGCGTTCTGTATCGGCTAAAAATCCGATATCCACTCAAGAAAAAGTCCTGACCGAATAACTTCGGGAGAAAACTTGGCCGCAATGTCTCGGTTTGTACCATAGCAATCGCAACAAATCCATAATCTCCATGGTTGTCGACGGTGAGCCCAACCGCTCGTAAATCGCAAATCGGACGGGGTGGCCAGGATAAGCGTCTGGGCGTTTCCAACCTCGAGAGGCTCGGTTAGCTTATCCACGACGGACTTCCAATTCTCGCCACCGCCTCCCCACGCTCCTAGCGCGAGAATCCGGAAACCACCCGAGGAAAACCGAAATATGTGGTTGACCAGAGCCCTCTAACGTGCCGTATATATGGAGCACAAGCATCATGACAACCCCCAAAACCCAATCGTCGCTAACCTCCTTCGGGCAGACTCGCGTGCCGCATGGTGGATTTTCGATTAATGAGCCGTTATGCAGGTAGTGAAGAAATGGATGGATGCATGAATGCTTTCCTCTGGCCTGAGATCAACGCCCGGATGTTCTGCGTCGCGCCGACTCCCAACCAAGCGCCAGCTGGAAATTTCTGCGAGCCAATACTCCCAACCCACGATGTCTGCTCCGCGTCTTGGCATTTTGCGTAAGGATTCCATAACCACCGTCCCCTCACCTGGTGAGGACTCCGCTCTCAGCATCGGATATCGAATATCGGATGTCGATTACCGCGTACAGGACTTCTAGTTCACGGCCGGTTGTGCTCCAGGTGAATCTAGAAAAAAGTGAGTGGATTAGAGTCAACAAAATGGATGAATGAATGCTTTCGACGGGTACGGTAACCTAACCCCAAGCCTACCGCGGCGTTCACGACCGCCGGATGCAAGGTCAACCAATACGAGACGCAGCGCGATCTGGAGTCCTTCGAGAATGCGGGTTTGAGATCGTGCCGTTTATCGAAGATTGCGAAATTACTATGGATTGCCTTTTTTGTAAAATAATCGCTAAAGAAATTCCCGCCGATATCGTTTTCGAAAACGATTCGTTCCTCGCTTTTCGCGACGCCAACCCGCAAGCGCCAACGCATATCTTGCTGATTCCCAAAAAGCACGTCGCAGGCATTCACGAGGTCGATGAAACGGACGACATGCAGGGCCTCATGCAAACCGTAGCGCAAATCGCTCGCGAGGAGGGAGTCGAAACCGCAGGCTATCGTGTGGTAATTAATTCCGGCAGGCACGGCGGCCAAACCGTCGACCACCTCCACGTCCACATCCTCGGCGGCCGAACAATGACCTGGCCACCTGGCTAGATTGAGCGCGGATCGGTAATGTGCCCCGTCAGCGCTGTCGCCGCGGCAGTAAGCGGTGAGACCAAATGCGTCCGCGAGCCCGGTCCCTGCCGCCCCTCGTAGGGACGGTTGCTGGTGCTGGCGCTGCGCTGTTTCGGACGGAGGATGTCGCCGTTCATGCCCAGGCACATGCTGCAGCCGGCGTGATGCCACTCGAAGCCGGCTTCGACAAAAACCTTGTCGAGTCCTTCTTCGACGGCAGCCAGTCTCACCGCCTCGCTGCCGGGGACGACCATCGCGCGCACACCATCGGCAACTCGCTTTCCGGCGATCAATGAAGCCGCCTGGCGCAGGTCTTCGATTCGAGCATTTGTACAACTTCCAATGAAAACCGTATTCACATCGAGCTCGACAACCGGCGTCCCGGGCGCGATCCCCATATAGCTCTGTGCCCGCGCCTCACTAGCATCCCGCG
This sequence comes from Fimbriimonadales bacterium, assembly GCA_039927135.1. Lineage (GTDB taxonomy): Bacteria > Armatimonadota > Fimbriimonadia > Fimbriimonadales > ATM1 > JACDEQ01. Next base: position 3,212 of record JBDSVQ010000186.1, read on the forward strand.
GCTCCGGCACGCTCTCGCTAACTCCGACCGTCATCGCCGGCGTGGTCCCCCAACTGACTTGCGGCTCCAAGACATCCGCATCCAATTCCACAACGCGGTCGAAGGTCGCGCTTTCGTCCGTCGGCAACGCCGACCATTCGGATACCAGCCGGTCAAGCTCGGCACCCCTAGGTGCAAAGGGCCGGTCGCCTTCAGCCACGTAATCAAAAGTCGTCTGATCCGGCGCGACCATTCCGGCGCGCGCCCCCATCTCAATGCTCATGTTGCAGATCGTCATGCGCCCACTCATCGGCAGCGCACGGATCGCATCGCCTCGATACTCCACGACATAGCCCGCGCCGCCCCCAGCGCCGACCTTGCGGATGATCGCCAGGATGATGTCCTTGGCAACGACGCCATCGCTAAGCGAGCCGGATACCTCGATCGCCATCGACTTCGGCTTGCTTGGCGCGCGCAGGGTTTGGGTAGCCAGCACGTGCTCGACTTCGGTGGTGCCTATCCCAAAGGCAAGCGCCCCGAATGCGCCATGCGTGCTGGTGTGGCTGTCGCCGCAAACAATTGTCAGCCCCGGCAG
>JBDSVQ010000187.1:0-5997 GCA_039927135.1 Fimbriimonadales bacterium
CACTTTCCACTCTTCACCGTTGTAGCCGTGCTCGTTAATCGGAGTGTTATGGCTAAACAAATTACAGGCAATCTGTTGCGGAAAAACCTCCGCGCGCGGATTTTCTCCTCGTGAAATAGCATTCATCTGCGCTTGCAGCTCATCCATCGCACGGGCTCCCGCGCCGCTTACGCTTTGGTAGGTGCTGACGACTACCCTTTTCAGATTGCCGAACTTCTGTAAAGGCGCGAGCGCCATCATTAGAATGATTGCGGTGCAGTTTCCCACAGGGAAAAGCCGGTCGGATTCATTCACGATATCCCAGTTAATCTCCGGAATGACAAGCGGAACGTTTTCATCCATCCGAAACGCGCTCGAATTATCGATAACAACCGCACCTTTTGCCAACGCAATCGGAGCCCAGGTTTTTGCCGTATCTGAGCCTGCTGAAAAGAAGGCGATTTGCACGTCGTCGAAAAGCGATTCACTCACAGCCGACACGGGCACGTTTACGCCTCGGTAGGGCAACGTGCGGCCCGATGACCGCGGGCTTGCGAGCAAGCGAACGGCAGACGTAGGGAAGTGCCGCTTTGCCAGCAGCATAAGCAGTTCTTGGCCCACCGCGCCCGTTGCGCCCAAGATCGCCACTCGGTACGAATTCACGGGATAAGAATACCAGCGTGGCGTAGCACATTGGCTTGGTAAACGTCGTAGTAGTACTTAGAGCAGAAGGGCGCTCGGGGAACCCTAAGGGGTGAACAAGTGTCCTATATGCGGAACCAACCTCAAGGAGGTAGCGAAATGAAAAAACTAGTGATTTTAGTATTGGCAAGCGTAGTAGCCGTTCCGGCTATGTCGCAAGGCTTCGCCGACAAATTGGTGAACCAGTACCGCGTCGGTTACGACGAAGCCGTTTTACTCGGTGGATTGGCACGAGACTTCGGAATTAGCGACAGCAACATGTTTGACTTGCGCAACCGTTACGGATACCGTAACGACGACATGATCAACGCCCTTTATGTGAACAAGTACGGCCGCACGAACTGGGATGACATTCATAGAATGCGCCAGAGCGGAATGGGCTGGGGTCAGATAGCGCACAAAATTGGTATGCATCCTGGCCAGTTCAACAAAATGCGAAAGGATCAGCGTTGGAAGAGCGACCGAGAAATGTCCGACGACCTGTGGCGTGATCGCTTCGATAAGAAGGGCTCGCGATCGAGCGACGTGGACTGGGCACGCAATCAGGGCTTTAGCTATCGGGATGCTTACATCGCCGACCAGATTGCCCGATCGAACAGCTCTCGCTTACCGACGGTTCTGAATCGTTATCGACAATCTAGTTCTTGGAAGAACAGTGGTTTGCTGACGGACGGCAACGCCCGACGCGGCACCATTGCTGACGCCATTGGCCGCAACCCCGCCAAAAAGGCAAGCCCGCCGAAGAAAAACAACTCCGGCAATAACAAGGGCAAGTCGAACGAGAATCGCGGCACGGGCAAAGGCAAAAGCAAAGGCAAAAGCAAGAGCAAGAGCAAAGGTGGATTCTTAGACGGTCGATAGACCTCGAACCTTACGCTTCATTAGCAGCCACACAAAGACGTGTGGCTGCGTTTTTTATGCCGGAATAACGCGCTCGGGTCTCCAAGTGGAGCCATCGAGCCGGGCCGCGATCGCGAAGACTCCGGAATCGTCCAGCAGCAGAAGGCGATCTCCCGACACGTCGGCAGCGTAGTGGAAGTCGTTGCCGTGCCTAGCCGCTTCCGTTGCCGGCTGAGGGAGCCTTACGGCGGGGATGTGCGGCAGCGCGGCCTCTAGGGGCATCAGGCTGGCCTCACTGAGATCGACCGGCGGAACTGCGTCTTGAACAGAGAAATCCCCGGCACCGGTTCTGCGAAGCTCTGTAAGGTGGGCGCCAACGCCCAGCACCGCTCCTAGGTCGTGGGCGAGGGTGCGAACGTAAGTGCCACCTGAGCAGACGATGCGAAAAGAGAACGTCTCGTCTTCGTAGCCGGTTATTTCGAACGATTTGACAGATATCGTTCGTGTTGGCCTCTCGACTTCGCCGCCCTTCCGAGCAATCTTATAGAGCCTTTGTCCATCAATCTGGATCGCGCTGTACATAGGCGGAATTTGCTGGATCTCGCCCACAAACTGGCACGCTGCTGACTCAATGTCGACGAAAGTTATATCGCCGACCAGCCCTACCCAAACGGGCTCGCCTTCGCTGTCCTGTGTCGTGGTCGAGGTGCCGAGCTTGGCAGTGCCTTCGTACACCTTCGGCTCCAAGCGCAGATAGGGAAGAAACCGTGTTGCGTGTCCGATCGCCATCACTAGGAGACCGGTGGCATTCGGGTCCAGTGTGCCGGCGTGGCCGATCTTACGTATGCCAAGGGCTCGCCGAGCGCGGTAGATCGCATCGTGTGAAGACAGGCCTTGCGGCTTGTCAACCAGGGCTATGCCAAACATGCTTCGAGTGCAGGAACCATCCGAGCCATCGCTTCTTCAACGCCGGCGTCTATGGTGCATCCGGCGGCGTTTTTGTGGCCGCCCCCATTGAACATTCGGCAAACTTCAGCGACGTCGATATCGCCGCGGCTACGAACGCTGACCCGAACGTGTCCGGCCTTCGCTTCGCGAAACACGGCTGCTACATCGACCGTCCCGATCCTCGCTATCTCGCTGGCGATGCCTTCGGTGTCTTCGTCGTGCGCCCCTGTTGCTTCGTAATCTCGTTGCGAAAGGTGTGTTACGGCCAGTCTGTTACTCTGCGATAGTCGCAAGTGGTCGAAGGCGCGCTGTAGCATCTGAATCTGCGTGGCGGGCCGTCGGTTCCACACCATCTCGTTGATCCTCGCAAGGTCTGCGCCGCGCTCTATCAGCGAGGCCGCGGCGTGCAACGATACGGGGTCGGTGTTGCCGAACCGGAAGCAGCCGGTGTCGGTTACGATGCCTGTAAGCAAGCAGTCCGCGACTGCCGGGTCGATGGCCAGGCCGAGGTCTTCGAAAAGCGAAAACAACAGGTAGCAGGTGGCAGAAGCGGAGGCGTCGATGACGCGAAGGTCGCCGGAGACCTTCGGACCCATTTCGTGATGGTCGAAAACCGCCAAAGTTGCGGCGCTCTCGAGCGCGGGAGCTGCCCGCCCTGCCCGCTCGGTAAAGCCGACGTCGACCAGAATGCCCAGGTCGAACTTATCGTCGGCGATCTCGTAGGCTTCTTCTTCCGTGCGGACTACGCGCACCGCATGAGCGCCCTTCAAGAACTCGACGATCGTGGGGACGGGGTCGTTGGAGAGAACCGTTACGTCCTTGCCGAGCGGCTCCAACGCGTTACGAAGCGCCAGTCCGGCGCCGATACAGTCGCCGTCTGGACCTTTGTGGCCGGCAATCACGATCGATTGCGCCGCGCCTATGGCTTCCTTCAATTCTTGGATCGGATGAGACACGAGACCCAAAGACTATACCGATGTATCCGCAAAAACGACCGCGCCCTCATGTTCTGAGGACGCGGTCGTTAGCGTTACTATAGTCTTCGGTCTAGCGAAGGACTAGTCGGCTGTCGAGCCGCACGCCCACCTCGGTGCCCTGGGTGAGGGTCACATCTCGCGGTTTGTTGTTGCTACGGGTGACCTCGTTGTATATCCAGCCAAGGCCGGCGCCAATGAGGCCGTTGCGGAGCCAATCATCGCTATCCGTCAGGATGGCGATCAATACGCCCGCACCTGCGCCGATGCCGACATACGTCAGCGTATCGTTGCGGTGGGCGGTCTTGGCCACTAGGCGTCCATCTTCGTTGGTGACGTACTTGTCATCCAAGCCAGTCAACGCGCCATCGATGTTTGCGTTACGACCATCGGGAAGCTCGATTCGTTGGAAGTCGAGGGCTAGAACGCCCGGGTCTTGGCCCGCACGCGGCGTCGCCTTCGTCACGATGCCGTGAAGCTTCGAGCCTTTCGGAAGGCCGAGGTAATCGGTTGTTCCGTTGGTGTCGAGCGTTGCTGTGAAGCGGTCGCCTTCTCGGCTCGTGTTAGAGCTAAGTTGTCGATCCAACATAACGGGAATAACGGTGTTCTCGGGCAAAGTCAGCGTTGCCGCGGTCCCGCCGGATGACCCGGTGGTCGTGCTGGTTCCTGCCGAGGTGATGTAAACCGCGTCGATAGCGGAGTCCCATCGGACGTCTGCGCCGAGGGTCTCGCTGATGAACCGCAGCGGAACCATCGTTCGGCCGCTCATCATGTGCGGGGCTACATCCATCGTGACGGCTTGGCCGTCAACATAAGCTGTGCGATTGCCGATCTTAAGCTGAACGTCGGTGTTGTTACGTCGCGCTGTCACCATCCGCGTGCTGCCATTCCACATAACGGTGGCGCCCATCTTTTCGAAAACGCCTCTCAGCGGTACGAAAACACGGTTCTGAGACATGTGCGGGTCGGCATCCGAGAACCACACACGAGCATCGTCAACATAAACACGAATTTGGGCAGAAGCCATTGCTGCCGTCGTGAGCAGGACGACAAGGGAAACGATTTTTGTTAGTCGTCTTATCATGGTTTTGCTCCTTCTTTAGGGTGCGCCCTTTTACTCATTGATCGGGGCCGCCGGTGCGCAAAGGCTGCCCATGGTTACTACGCCGTTGGGCTTTGGCCTGTTGCTTAGTGGCGTCTGGGCAAGTGCCGGCTCACCTCCTGTCGATAGACTTCATCGAGCCCAGCGTACGGGTCGGCGCTATACGCCTGCCGAACTTTCCGCATGGCCTGTTTGAAAATGCTCTGGGCAGCCTGCCTGGTGTGCCCAAAGCGGCAGCCTATCTCCAGCCAGCCGCAGCCCGCTAGGCGGGCGCGCAGCACCTGGATCTGCCTTTTCGTGAGGTCCGCAGCGCGTACCACGTGGCGCATCGCGCTCTTGGTTAGGAACGTGCATGCCTCACACCTTGGCGTGCTCGTCGCGGCATAGCGTCGAGCGAGTCGGCGATCAGTCTTAGCCTTCCTGGCAATATCTTCGGAGCGATAATGGGGTCTGTCGTCTCGCACAATCGCAGATAAGATTCGGTCGGCTTCGTTTTCGGGGTAGTAGTTGTGCGTCTCCATATTGTAGTAGATATCTGTCTACTATCACAGAGGCGTTAACTCCTGCCCCGGTCAACCAAGATTCCCAAAGATTTGTCAGAGAATCTTTGGGCTTACGAGTAAATCAACTCGGCGTACGATACTTTTGGGCACTTCTGGACCGCCGGGCGAAGTAGACTTAATGAGTAGCCATGCTTACTGCGATCATCGCCTCCGCGCTGCTGCAAACGCCGGCGCAACTTACCAAGCCTCTCGAGGCGCCCTTCCGAGCGACCGAGGACGCCATCATCGTCGACGTCGGGGTGAACGGCAAGAACATCTCGTGCATGTTCGACACGGGCTTCTCGGGCCACTTCGTGCTGAACGACGCCATCGACGTGGGCAAGTACACGGGCACGATGAACCTTCGAGACTTTGTGGGAGTCTTCCAGGCGCATACGGTTGACGTCAAGAGCGTCAAGCTGGGCCAGCTAACGCAAACTGCGGTCCGCGGAGAAGCGGTCATGCAGCCGATTGCACACATGACCCAAAGCTATGGCACCCATACAGACGGCATCATGGGCTTCTCGGTGATTAAGGACTACGTTACGGAGATTAACTTTCAGAACAAGAAGTTTATCTTCCATCCGAATTCAACCGATATAACAAGAAGAACGCCGGACAATAAGCGAACATTTCTCGTAAAAATGGAGCCACGTGGAGCGCGCTCGATCGAACTGCACACGGAAGTAAATGGAAAGTCAGTGCATTTAGCATTGGATACCGGCAACGCGTTTTATGCGACAACGCATAAAGAAGTATTAGAGCGCATTGGCATTTGGGATAAAAACAAAAAGCCGCAATATATGACGCAGGCTTGGGTTGCTTCCGGCCCGGTCGACAGCTTTTATATGTATGTTCCGAAGGCGACGATCTTCGGAGTTCCGGTCGATGAATCGGTTTGGAGCATCAT
>JBDSVQ010000188.1:0-5505 GCA_039927135.1 Fimbriimonadales bacterium
TCGCAGCAGCAGTTTTCACCGGACTCCCCCAAGGGGAAGCGCCGGCGGCTGCGGTTGTCGAGGCGAACCTGATGCGATCTTACAAGGCTGGGGAGACTCAGGCTTACACGACCGAAGTGAAGGTCACGCTTCCGGGGATGGACGACAAACTCGTTATGTCCGGCGGCATCACGTGGAAAGTGACGGAGCTGACCGAGAAAGGAGCGAAGATCGAAGCGACCTATAAGGATGTGAAGATGCTCTTTGGCGGTGAGGAAGCACCGATGGAAGGGCCTGCGAAAACACAGACTTTTGAATGGAACGCTTTCGGGATACCGGTCGCATACGGGTCGGAAGCGGTTTCAGACAATGACAACCCTATTTCCGGTTTGGAAGTGTTTGGCTTTTTGCCTAATTTGAAAGCCACTGCCGGCAAGGACTTCACGTTCACCTGGCAGGGCGAAGAGACGAAGATCGAAGGGAAGGGAAAGTTGATCGCCACGGGACGGCTCTATGAAGAGCACGTCGCAAAAGTGGAAATTGAATTAACCGAGTCGCCAAAAAGCGATCCGGCCGGCAAGTACGAGTACACGGCTTATTTCAATACGGAATCCGGGAAACTCGTGAAAGCCGAAGGCACCTATGAAACAGAGTCAGAAGAAATGGGCGGGAAAATGACCGCCGAATTCGTGATGCAAAAGGTGCGTGGATAGGTAAAGATGGAAGTTCGTGCTATTGGAAAAAGATTGAGGGTGACGCCACGCAAAGCGCGCTTGGTTGCTCGTGAGAGTCGCGGCAAGAGCGCGGCGATGGCGGCTGCCGAACTGCAGTACCATCCGAGCAAAGCCGCGCATGCGATGCGAAAGGTGCTCATGAGCGCCGTCGCCAACGCGCTCGATACGGGCCGCCTTGATGGCGAAAGGCTCGTGATCTCGCGGATCGTCGTGGATGAAGGCCTAGTCATGAAGCGGATTCGCGCGAGAGCGCAGGGCCGGGCTAACCGAATCCTTAAGCGAACGAGCCACATCACCATTATTCTCGGCGAGGGCGAAGCTTTCGAATTCCGAAAGAGCAACGCCAATCCTAAGCCGCGTCCGAAGTGGGACACCAAGAAGAAGTCCAAGAAGGACGAGACGAAGGTTGATGCAGTCGCTACAGAGGTTGAGGGGACAGTCGAGGCCGTTGAGCCCGCTGCAGAAGAAATTGTAGAGGCAGAGGCACCGGTCGCGGATACGCCCACCGAAGAGCCTGAAGCCGCGACAGAAGAAGTTATCGAAGAGCCTGCACCAGCGGGCGATGAAGAAGGAAAGCAGGAGTAGTCATTGGGTCAAAAAGTACATCCTATCGGTTTTAGACTCGGTGTCATCCGCGATGCGGATAGCCACTGGTTTGCAGACAAGAAGACTTACAGATATCTTCTTGCGGGCGACCATGCCATCCGAAAGTTCATCCGAGCACGCCTCGGCATGGGCAACATCAGCAGGGTGGACATCGAGCGCGCAGCTAACCGCGTTAGCGTAACGCTGCACACAGCTCGCCCCGGCGCAGTTATCGGCCGCGGCGGCAAGGGCATCGACGAGTTGACCCAGGAGCTGCAGAAGCTCGTTGTCAAGCAGGACAAGAACTCGATGGTGCACGTCAACGTTCACGAAGTCCGACAGCCTGAGCTGGACGCCCAGCTTGTTGCAGAGAGCATTGCTCAGCAACTTGAGCGACGAATTTCGCACCGGCGAGCCATGCGCCAGGCGGTAGGACGCTGCCTTCGCAACAACGGCCGCGGCATCAAGATCATTTCTTCCGGCCGACTCGGCGGCGCCGAGATCGCCCGAACGGAAGTCGAGAAGATGGGCAAGGTCCCGCTTCATACGATCCGAGCCGACATCGACTACGGCAAGGCTGAGGCGAAGACGACCTACGGCGTTGTCGGCGTTCGAGTTTGGATTTACAAGGGAGAGGTCCTCCCCGACAAGCTTCGCATGGCACAAGAGCAACCGCCGTTGGAGCGTGAGCGACGACCCCGACGCAAGCCCGAGGCAGCTGAAGCCCCCGCCGCTCCCGCGGCAGAAGCAAAAGCGGCTCCCGCAGCACCTGTAGAAGCGCCCGCCGCTGAACCGGAGGTGAAGCCAAATGTTGATGCCTAAGCGAGTCAAGCACCGAAAGGTAGCACGAGGCCGCATGAAGGGCTTGGCCAAAGGCGGCGCCAAGTTGGATTTCGGCGATTACGGCATACAGGCTCTTGACCCGGCGTGGATAACAAACCGGCAGATCGAAGCAGCCCGTATCGCCATGACCCGCCACATTCGACGTGGTGGAAAGATTTGGATTCGCATCTTCCCGGATAAGCCGTTTACGAAGAAACCGGCGGAGACTCGGATGGGATCCGGTAAGGGTTCGCCCGAAGGCTGGGTAGCCGTCGTGAAGCCCGGTCGCGTGCTATTCGAAATGTCTGGCGTTGCCGAAGACGTTGCGAAGGAAGCCATGCGGCTCGCGGCGCACAAGTTGCCGATCCGAACGAAGTTTATTACCAAGCACGATATGCCGGACCACGTAGAGGAGATCGAAGTCGATCAGACCGAAGTCGTGAAGCCGGAGATCGTACACGAAGAGCCGGTTGCCGAAATGGCAGAAACCGAACAGGAAACGGAAAACGATGAAAGCGCTTAGCACAAAAGAATTGCGTGGCAAGAGCCTCGACGAATTGCAAGACATCCTTAATAAGGAGCGCGGCGCGCTTTTTGAAGATCGCCGCAAGATTGCTTTCCGCGAAGGCAAGGACACGAACATCGTGCGCAATCGACGACACAACGTCGCGCGCATTATGACGCTGATGACAGAAATGAAACGAGGAAGCAAGTAGTGGCAGAAACCGCAACGATAACACGAAACCGACGAAAATCGCGGCAGGGCCTGGTCCTTTCCAACAAGATGGATAAGACCGTGGTTGTCGGCATTCGACGCCAGGTTCAGCACCCGCTATATCGCAAAACAGTCGTACGATCCGAGCGATTCAAAGCGCACGACGAAGTAGGATGCGACGTCGGCGACCTCGTTGAAATCGTAGAAACTCGGCCGATCAGCAGAGAAAAGCGCTGGCGCGTATCCCGCATTATCGAGAAGGTTAAGTAACGGATGATTCAGCAATACACTCGATTAAAAGTTGCGGATAACTCGGGCGCACGCGAAGTCATGTGCATCCGCGTCCTTAAGGGCTCGCAGCCGCGTTATGGCAAGGTCGGCGACGTCATCGTTGCCTCCGTAAAGGATGTAACGCCGAATATGCCCGTCAAGAAGGGCGAAGTGATCCGGGCTGTGATCGTGCGAACCAAGAAAATGATTCGCCGAGCAGACGGCAGCACGCTTCGCTTCGATGACAACGCATGCGTTTTGATTAATCCCCAGAAAGAGCCCCGGGGTACGCGTATATTCGGCCCGGTTGCTCGTGAACTTCGCGAGAAAGAGTACATGAAGATCGTGTCGCTCGCTCCGGAGGTTTTGTAAGAGATGCCTGTAACAAAAGCAAAAGCTAAAGTAAAACTGAAAATTAAATCGGGCGATAGCGTGATGATCATCGCCGGAAAGGATAAAGGCGCGCGAGGCCGTGTTACCCGAGTCATTACCAAGAAGATGATGGTCCTTGTCGAGGGCCACGATAAGGATAAGGACGGAAACGTCGTTCCCCTTAACGCGGTTACCAAGCACCGCAAGCCGCGTGCAGCCGGCGAACAGGGCCAGCGGCTTCGCATTGCTGCGCCGCTCCACATGAGCAAGGTCATGCTTATTGACCCGAAAACGAATGAACCCTCGCGCGTCGGCAGGCGCACCGAGGATGGCAAGAGCGTTCGATACGCTAAGAAGAGCAACGAGACGATCGATACGTAAGTAGAGCAAGATGGCGAAAACGAAAGAAAAAGAAAAGACCGCAAAGGTCGCAGTGCCGAAGAGTCGGCTACGAGAACATTATCGGGATACCGTTTTGCCGGCCCTGGTAAAGGAATTCGATTACACGACTCCGATGCAAGCACCAAGGGTCACAAAGATCGTGGTGAACATGGGCGTTGGCGATTCCACCAAGGATGCCAAGCAGCTCGACAATTCGGTGCGTGATCTAAAGATTATCACTGGACAATCGCCCGTCATAACAACAGCTAAGAAAGCGATCTCGAACTTCCGACTGCGCCAGGGTATGAAAATCGGCGCAAAGGTAACGCTGCGAGGCGACAGGATGTATCACTTCCTGGATAAACTGATGACTGTTGTTTTCCCGCGATTGCGCGACTTCCAGGGACTCAACCCGAAGTCGTTCGACGGACGTGGCAACTTCGCAGTCGGCCTGAAGGAACAGTTGGTGTTTCCGGAGATCAGCTACGACACGTTTGACAGAATTCGAGGCATGGACATCGTTGTCTGCACGACCGCAACGAACGACGCCGAAGCACGCTCGTTGTTGAGAAAAATGGGCATGCCAATTCGCGAAAAGTAAACCTCGGCACCGAGCGCAATAGCGATGTCGGCGAATGCCGAAAACTCGAACCGGCGCCTCGGCTGCCGGTTCGAATCATATATAAGGAGAATACTTGATGACCACATACAGTCCTGACAAAATCCGAAACGTTGCTATCGTCGGCCATGGAGGCTCGGGGAAGACCACATTGCTGGAGCAATTGCTTTTCGCATCGAAGAGCGTGGATAGGTTAGGAAGTGTGGATCAAGGAAACTCGCACGGTGATTTCGACCCGATCGAGATCAAGCGAAAGATCAGCCTCGGAATGTCCGTGTTTCCTGTCGAGTGGAAGGGGCACAAAATCAACATCATCGACGTACCTGGCTTCCCCGATTTTATCGGCGACCTGCATGGCGTCGCAAAAGTCGTAGAAGCGATGATTGTCGTCGTTCCTGCGCAAGACTCTTTAGAAGTTGGCTTCGATAACGCTTGGGAGATTGCTGAAGCGGAGGGCCTGAGCCGACTGATTTTCGTGAACAAGCTCGAGCGCGATAATGCCGACTTCAGCGGCTTGATAAAGGCACTTGACAACCGGTTCGGAAACAAAGCGGTTCCGCTTCAGGTACCCATCGGATCGCAAGCCGATTTTAGAGGCGTGCTTGACCTCGTCGACATGAAAGTCCACAGCGGCCACGGGCAGGAAGAAGAGGTCAGCGAGCCGCCCTCAGAGGTACTTGCCGAAGTCGAACAGGCGCGAGAAAAGATGATGGACGCTGCTGCAGAAGGCGATGACGACCTGGCTATGAAGTACTTGGAAGGCGAGCAGCTCACCGAAGAAGAAGTCGTGCATGGCCTGGAAGTCGGCGTCGCTTCGGGCAGGGTTTTCCCGATTTTGGTAGGCAGCGCGGCGAGCGGCATCGGGATCGCCTCGCTGCTTGATCGCATCGTGGGCGCAATCCCTAGTCCCGCGGAGAAGCCTAAAGTCTTCGGTGGTCATGAGATCGTGGCCGATGCAGCAGGCGCGATGACCGGATTTGTTTTCAAAACGACCGCCGACCCTTATGTCGGCCGCATCAATTACGTTC
>JBDSVQ010000189.1:0-16870 GCA_039927135.1 Fimbriimonadales bacterium
ACCCGATTTTCCTGCTGCCCGAACTCGGAAAGACCTACGCGGAACTCGACCCGGAACACAAGAACCGAATCAGCCATCGTGGCATCGTGCTGCGCGAGGCCGCCGATTACCTGCGCACGAGCTGGAACTAATCGCTTCCGCAGGTACGATTAAGGGATAGCAACCCCATGAAAACCGCCACATTATTGCTGTCTGTCGCCTTGCTTTTCGGCAACGCACTCGCCCAAGACGAGTTCATCCCCGATCCGGGCCAATCCGCTGGAGATCCGAAGCAGGACGATCCTCAGAAAGAGATCAAGGAAAAGATCAAGAAATATGAGGAACTGTTAAAGGACGCGACAAAGCACGACGGCCCTTACACGCTTTATTCCAAGGTCAAAGACGGCAAGACGGACCTGTTTATCGAAATTACGCCTGAGCAATTGGGCAAAGTGTTTTTTATGCAGTCAATGCTGCAGTCGGGCGTAAATTCCGATGGTTTGCAGGCGGGCGAACCAGGGAATATGGATTTGGTTATTGACGCGTTTCGCTTTGAGAGGAGCGGCGAAACGATTTGGCTGATCAAACCGAACCTTTCATGGCGGTGGAGTGACAACAATTCGTGGGCGGCATCTTCCAAGCGGTCTTTTCCCGATGCGCTGCTCGAGACACTGAAAATAGAAGCCGAGCATCCCGAGAAAAAGACGATATTGGTAAAAGCAACCGGCCTTTTCAGCGGCGGACTGATCGAACTCAGCGAGCGAATCAATAAGGTAAGCGGCAAGAATTATTCGTACGACCGCGAGAACTCGGGGATAAAGGAAGTAAAAGCGTTTCCTGAGAACATAGTCATTCGAACCGAGAATTTCTACACGTCAGGCTCAAGCGCACCAACCATGAACGATCTTATGGCGCAGCTTATGGGCCAAAGCCAGAGGAGCCACCTTGCCGATGGCCGCAGCCTTCCGATCAATGTTACATATCTGATTTTTCCTCAAAAAGAGACAGGGTACGAACCACGTTTTGCGGATACGCGCGTTGGTTATTTCACGCAGGACTACTTCGACACATCCAAGCCGCTCGCAATGGATAAGACCACGCGCATGATCCTACGCTGGGATATGCGCAAGAAAGACCCGACCGCAGCAATGAGCGATCCGGTTAAACCCATCGTTTTCTGGATCGACGATACAATCCCGACCGAATACCACAAGCCTGTCACTGACGGAATATTGCGTTGGAATAAGGCCTTCGAAAAGGTCGGCATCACGAATGCCATCGAAGTAAAGCTCAAGCCGAAGGACGCTGATTGGGATCATGCTGACATGCGGTTCAACGTGATTCGTATGATCCGCTCCGAGAACGCCGGATACGCGGTAGCGTGGCCGCGCTGGAATCCGTATACCGGTGAGATAATCAACGCGAGTATCTCCGTGGACGCCGCGATGATCTACGGGATGTCGCAGGAATATTCCTGGATCGCCGCTCCGGCGGTTGGCACCTACGAGCAAGATCTCGCAAAGGTATTGAAGCAGCCGGCAAAGGCAACCATTTCTCGCAGTTTGTTCTCGATGCCCACCGAGTGCCACTACGGTGAAATGAAGGCGACCAACGCGAACTTCGGATTGATTGCTCTTGAGTTACTTCACCCGTCGATCAAGGTGGACAAAAAGAAATATGTCGAACAAGCTATCGAAGATGTTATAAGCCATGAAATGGGACATATTCTCGGTCTTCGACACAACTTCGTCGCGTCCAAGTTCCTCTCGCCTGAACAACTTGCAGACCCGAGAGTGACTGCAAAAGAGGGCCTCACAGCCAGCGTTATGGATTACACTCCGGTCAATATCTTTTCGGTAGAGATGGGAAGTGGTGATTACTACAGTCCGGTTCTCGGCGTTTACGATTTTTTTGCTGTCGAATATGGCTACAAAGATATTCCCGGTGGTCCCGACGCGGAACTAAGCGCTCTTAAGCAGATTGCTTCGCGATCGAGCACGCCCGGACTGGCATTTATGACCGACGAAAATGCCGACTCGTTCGATCCCTACGTCGTTCGCTTCGATAATTCTTCCAAGCCACTCGTCGACGCCGAAAAGGAGATATCGATTGCAAAGTTGCTCCTCGCAAACGCCGATGCGCATTACCCGCGTCCCGGCCGACCGTTTAGCGACCTAACTCGCGTGGTGAACCTTGCCCTTCGGCAGACGGTTATGCAGAGCATGACGGCAACTCGTTTCGTCGGTGGTGTGCACGGCAACCGAAACTTCATGGGTGACCCGAGCCAGAAACCGACGCTCGCGCCGGTCGACCCGGCGTCCCAGCGAGCAGCCCTCGCGCTAATCTCAAAGAACTTGTTTGCAAAAGAATCTCTGAAGTTCTCAGAAAGGATGCTGATGAATCTTTCATCGACGCCCTTCTCCGAAGATTACGACTCCGTGGCGATCAAGGACGTCATGTCCGGAGCACGGCGCGCCGTGCTTAGCATGCTGCTATCCGCCGATACGATTTCAAGGGTTTCTAACAACGCTTACAAATGGGGTGAGCGAAAAGACAAGTTCACGCTAACCGAGCTTTACTCGACCCTTTCGCGCGACGTGTACGCAGAAATCGGAACGGGCGCAGCCGTCGACGCACTGCGCCGCGACCTGCAACGGTTTTATACCGACGCGCTGGTCAAGCAGTACCTGGCGCCCGCCGGATCGGTGGATAACGACGCCCGAATGCTCGCGTTCCATCACTTGAAAACCATCGGCGGAAGGCTCTCGAAAGCCGGGGCCAAAGACGAGACCACTTCAATTCACCTGAAGGACCTTCACCACCGTGTGAACAAGGCTCTGAATTCGATCTCAACGAGTGCTTCGGGAGGCTCCGGCGCGAGCCCATTCCCGGGCGGCTAAACCCTCAAAACAGGTACAATTAGGACCTCCAAGAGCGCCCGTAGCCATGGTCGGCGTGTGCGTGCTGGAAGGACCCAGTTGTGCCTGAAAACCCTCCCGAAATAATCGAATCGGTACCCGTAACAGACGAGCTCAAGCGTTGTTATGTGAACTATGCGATGAGCGTAATTATCGCTCGCGCGCTGCCCGACGTCCGCGATGGACTCAAGCCGGTTCAGAGGCGCATTTTGTACACGATGCTCGAGGGCAACTGGACGCCCGAACGCGCCCGAACGAAGTCCGCAAAAATCATCGGAGACTGCACAGGCAACTACCACCCGCACGGGAACGAAGCCGTTTACATGACCATGGTGCGAATGGCGCAGGACTTTTCACTGCGATACCCGCTTATCGACCCACAAGGAAACTTCGGCAGCATAGATGGCGACCCGCCCGCTGCTTTCCGATACACCGAGGCGCGACTTAGCAAGGTGGCGATGGACATGCTCGAGGATATCGAGCGAGAGACGGTGGATTGGACACCGAACTATCTGCAGACGATGAACGAACCCCTCGTTCTGCCCGGCAAGTTTCCGAACCTAATTTGCAACGGTGCACAGGGCATCGCCGTCGGTATGGCGACGAATATGCCGCCACACAATTTAAACGAGGTCGTCAACGCGATTTTGTTGCGCATTGATAAGCCCGAATGCAGCGTTGAGGAGATACTTGAAGTGCTGCCCGGCCCCGACTTCCCGACGTACGGAAACATTCTCGGCACGAAGGGCATTCGTCAGATGTATGAGACCGGCCGCGGCAGCGTTGTTATGCAAGCCAAAACGGCTATGGAGCCGACGGACGGCGGACGCACAGTCATCGTGGTTAGCGAGATTCCGTACCAAGTCAATAAAACGACTTTGATCCAGCAAATTGCGGCGATAATCCGCAATAAGAAAATGGAAGCCGTTGCTGGCGTGGAGGACTATTCAGACCGACGCGGTATGCGCCTCGAAATCACGATCAAGCGAGACGGCAACCCACAGAAAGCGCTTAACTACTTGTTGAAGCACACGCTGTTACGCACCAGCTTCGGAGCAATCCTGCTTTCGTTGGTCGATGGAGTCCCGCGCACCGCGCCGATGTCGACGCTGCTGGATGAATACATCACGCATCGCAAGAAAGTCATCGAGCGTCGCACGAAATTCGAGGTCTACCGGGCTCTTGAGGAAGCCCATATTAGTGAGGGTTACCAAATCGCCCGCGCGAATCTTGACAACGTGATCAAGGTGATTCGCGAAGCGCGCGATCCGGAATCGGCACGTTCCGAGATGGTCAGGCGATTTAGCATGACGATGTTCCAGGCAAACGTCGTTTTGAACATGCAACTGCGGAGGCTAACGCAGCTCGAGCAGCAGAAGCTTGAAGACGATTACAAGCGTATTCTGCGAAGGATTGCCGACCTTATGGACATCTTGCACAATCCGCAGCGCCTGGTCGAAATCATGCGCGAGGAATTGGAAGACGTGCGCAAGCGCCACGGCGACGAGCGACGTACAAAGATCGTGCCTTTGGAAGCCGGTGAAATCGGCGAAGAAGACATGATCCCCGACGAGGACGCCATCATTTCAATCTCGCGCGACGGCTACATCAAGCGTATGAGCATCGACGCGTTCCGCGCGCAGGGTCGCGGCGGAAAAGGCGTCGTCGGCCAAAACGTCAAGGAACTGGACCAGGTGGCACACCTATTCCAAGTTAACACGCACGCCTATATTTTGTTCTTTTCGGATCGCGGTCGTGTGTATCGCCTGAAGGGCTATGAAATCCCTGAGAGTGGCCGCTATGCCAAGGGTACGCCGGTTATTAACTACATCCAAATCGAAAGCGGGGAACAGATAACGGCCGTTCTTGCGGTGAAGGATATTCAGGGCGACGGCTACTTGATCATGTCCACAAAGTACGGCGAAGTGAAGCGAACGCCGATTGCGGCTTTTGGCAACATTCGCAGTAACGGTTTGCGCGCCTTCGATATAGAGGAGGGCGACGAGCTGGGCTGGGTTATGCGAAGCGCCGGAAAACAGGACATCCTATTTATCAGCCGAAACGGAATGAGCATTCGCTTTAATGAAAGCGCGCTCACCGGTCGTAGTCGCGCCGCCGGTGGCGTGCGTGGAATGCGATTGAAGAAAGACGACGTCATGGTCGCAGCGCTATTGGTCGACGATCCTGAATTAGACGTTTTGGTCGTGGGCGAAAACGGGTTAGGGAAGCGGACGCCGCTTGGCGACTACCGCGGACAGGGACGGGGTGGCAGCGGCCTCATCACTATGAACGTAACCGCAAAAACCGGCAAAGTCGTCGGTGCCGAGATCGTCGAGAAGGACGACCAGTTGGTCGCCATGACGTTCTCCGGCAAAGCGATTCGAATCCGTGTGAATCAGATTCGCACGGTCGGCAGAATTGCGCAGGGGGTGAAGCTGATCGACTTGAAGTCATCCGATAGAGTGACATCGATCGCGCGCGTCGTTACCGATGCGGAAGACGGCGACGGCGAGTAGCGCCTGCAGGTAAGTCATGCGAAGGCTCTGGAAGCGTCGCTGGTTTAGAATTCTTGCGTATGTGAGTCTCGCCTTCGTCGCACTGGCTACCCTTGACTACTGGACGTATCCCATGCTTGCTGCGTCTCCTGCACGCAAGTTTGCCAAGGGCACCGACGGCATCTGGATTCGCTACACATGGTATTTCTGCGAGGTTCAGGAATCCGAAATGCGAACGAATTCCCGTCTCCTGCAAGACAACGGCTTCAAGTATCTCTTTTTTCATGTGCGAAGCGCAGGTAAAAGTGGCGGACTAATTCACGACTACATGGACCGCGCCAAGCGACTGAACAAGATTGTTCAAGAAGCAGCCCCGAAGCTTGAGCGAATTGCGTGGATCTATGTGGGCAATGAGGCGGGCGCAGGAAGCGTCGACCTCTCGACGCCAGGTACGAAAGAAGCGCTCGTTGCAACCGCTAAGAGATTGCTAGACGAAGGCGGGTTTGACGGAATCCAGTGGGATTACGAAATATGCCCGGATGGAGACAGGGATTTTATCGAGCTGCTCCGCATGACTCGAGAAGCACTACCGAACGGCACTTTCGTCGGCGTCTGCTCGCCGACCAATTACGGGTGGCCGTTGGCCGGCTTCGGATGGAGTGCGGAATATTTTCGAGAAGTCGCAGCCCTTTGTGACCAAATTGCGCTAATGATCTACGACACCGGCATGGTCCATCCGCGCCTTTATGCGTCGCACGTTCGGCGTCAAGCGGTCGTTCTTAGAGACGCCCTGAAGGGCATGGATTGTCGCGTGCTATTTGGTTTGGCGTCCTACGGTCCTGGCTTCCGCTCGCACAACCCGCGCGCCGAGAACCTACGCATCGGCATTCATGCAACACGACGAACTCTGGAAGACATCGACTTTCCGAACTTCGCAGGCATCTCGATCTTTGCCGACTACACGACGGATGATGACGAGTGGGCGGAGTACCACAACGAGTGGCGTTAGACGCTACCGATAATTTACAAAGTCAACCGGCACAGGCAAGTCCAGACCTTTAACAAGCGTCATCACTTTCTGAAGGTCGTCCTTGTCCTTTCCGCTCACGCGCAGTTCCTCGCCTTGTATCTGCGATGTGACTTTAATCTTCGAGTCCCTGATCGCCTTCGTGATGGTTTTCCCTAGGTCCTGCTCGATGCCCTGTTTCAGCGTCAGCGTCTGGTCAACCGTCATCTTCGCGCCCGGCACAATCTTGCCGTAGTCAACGTGGCGCAAATCGATGCCGCGTTTGATCAGCTTGCTTTCAACGATATCGCGCAACTGCTGCAGCTTGAACTCGTCGTCGCCTACTAATTCAATCTTCTCAGCGTTATGCTCTATGCCCGCGGCACTGCCTTTGAAGTCGTAGCGATTGGCAAGCTCTCGCTTAGCCTGATCAATCGCATTCTTGACCTCCTGTTGGTCTACGCGCGAAACAATATCGAAACTGAATTCTTTAGCCATAGTTAGTTCCCCGTGGGAGCAACGTACGGCCCCCACATTCTGCGAAGATAGCCCTCGTAAATAGCGTAGCGATCTTTCGTCTTGATGTCGCCGCCCAATCCATGGCCGCCGGTCGGGTCGATGACCAACTCCACCAATGGGCCCTTGCCTTCCTTAAGCAGTTCCTGATAGACCTTTATGGTGTCCTGGAAAAGCACATTGGTATCTTCCATCCCGTGAAGAAGCATTAGGTGTCCCTTTAGATTCTTTGCTAGTTTCGTCAGCGAGTACTTGTCCAAGTCTTCGGGCTTCCCAACCCGCGTATCACCGATCACGCCACCGGAATACCAGTTGTTGTAGTTCTGCCATTCGGTCGGTCCGGCGCCTGCGATGCCTAGTTTGAAAGTCTCCGGCGCCGTATACAAACAATGCTGCGTTTGATAACCGCCGAACGACCAGCCGTGGATACCAACCTTTTCCGCATCCACGCCGCCTTGCGAAATCAGATACTTCACTCCGTCAACCAAGTCTTCGGTTTGAGCGACACCCGGATTGTTATAGTTCGCTGATTCGAAAACGCCGCCGTAGCCGGACATCCCGCGTGGGTCGATCGTAACGCTCACGTATCCGAGGTTATGCGCAACGTACATTCCGAAACGGTCATGGCTGCCATTAACAACGTCTTTCGACGTTCCGAGAGGCCCACCGTACACATAAACCAACAATGGTCGTTTGTCAGTCTTCTTGAAGCCGGGCGGATAATAGATTCGTCCGCGAATTGTGTGGCCATGGCGATTCTTGTACTCGATTACTTCCGGCGTTAGAACATAGAACTCAGTAGCTTTAGCAGCGGGAGAGTCCGTAACCTTGGTTTCGTGGCCGTTCATAATCCAAAGTTCGGGCAGCGCGCCCCAGGACGAGAAGTTTGTGGCGTAACGCTTGTCATCGTGTGCCAGCTCGATGTTGTTGTAAACGCCCGTGTTCTTGGTCATGCGCACCATGTCGCCGGTGTTAATGTCGACGCGATAAAGGTCCATTCGTGATGAATGCTCCTTCCACGAACGAGCCATCACATACTTGCCGTCTTCGGATATTTTAACCGGATAGACCTCGAAATCACCGCGGGTTATCTGGGTAGCTCCCTTTGTGAGCGGATCGATCGACCAAACGTGGCGATATCCGCTGGACTCGAACATCGCGATAATCTTGCTGCCGTCCTTGTTAAAGCGCGGATCCGTCATCCCGGGGGAATTGGGCCCGCCGGTGTGCTTCGTGGAGTAAACCGCGTCTATTTTGCGCGTTGCCAAATCCGCTACGTTGACGTCGATCACCCGCTGCGTTCGCTTCCATGTGGAAAACACAAGCTTGTCGGAGCTTGGGTTCCACGGCTCCGCCGCGAGTGACATCTCACCAAACTCTTCACCAGCCGGCCAGTGCCAAACCTGCCAGGGCTTCGGGTTCTTTTCGTCGCCGATAGAATAAACAAACAAGTAAGAATCCGAAGTGAACGGATCAGTCGCCGTGCTCCTTTGTGCGGTCCGCGCCTCAGCGAACCTGCCGCGATACGTTATGTATTGGATCTGCCCAGGCGGCTTTGTTTCGCGCGAGGTAGTGATTGCCAACTTTTTCTCATCAGGCGAGATGTAGTAACCCTGCATCGGCATGCCATTGGGCAGGCTCGGGTTCAACTGTTCGATATAAACTTGATTAAAAGTTGCTCGATAAACGCCATTGCCGCGACGGAAGAAAAAGCCCGTGTCATCTTTTGTGTACTGCAATGAGCCCTCACTATCGAGGGTCTTGGTTAAGCGCTCAATCTTGTCGGTCTTAACGTCGTATCGATAAATGTCCCCACCCATCGTGAAGAGCATTTCGTTCTTCTTGTTGGCCCACTCCACCTCGGAAATACCCGAGTAGTTCTTTTCCGGCTCGGTGCGTTTCTTAGCGTCCTCCTCATCTTTTTCCTTAAGCTTCTTGCGCTCTTCCTCGCTCAGCGTCTCGCGACGCTTTTCCTCACGAAGGTCGCGCTCGTAACGCATGGCAACCTCTTTCAGCTCAGGTTCGAACTCCGACATCCTGCGGACGTCCGTAATGCGCTTCGGTTTGCACGAGCCAACATCGTACAGCCACAGGTCGTAGGCGCGGTCATCGTAAGTGTTCCACTGATAGGAAACAAACGAGTCGTCGTGCGACCAAGCCATCCCGCGAGCCGACTTCCCAAAGGGGCTCTTTTCGGGAAAGAGCATGTCCAGGGTCAGCGCGCCGGAGGTGTCGACCGACGGTGTTGCGAGCGTCAGTGATGCGGCGAAAAGGTGGAGGTATGGCATTTCCTTACCATAAAAATACCCCCGATTCCGTTACCAGCTTCCGCCGCCGCCACCACCGCCACCTCCGCCTGAGAATCCGCCGCCGCCTGAGAAGCCGCTGCTGCCCCCGCTGCTGCCGCTGGATCGAGGCGGAGTAGAAGCCGCGCTGCCGATTGACGTCATGGTTCTGTCAAGGTCGCCGGAAAAGTACATCGCGTTGAAGGGCTGGTTCGAGTGATACCAGCGAGGATTCTCCGTGAGCATGTTCTGGAAAGCCTCTGCCCACTGCGAGGTCACGCCGAAAGCCACGGCGTAGGGAAGGTATGCCTCAAAAAGCGCCTGGTCGGGATGCTTGGCTGACATCCAATCGAACTCTTGCTTGCGGGCACGAGTAAGGAACTCCTCAAATCCCTTGACCTGCTGCCTCATAACCGACCCAGCCGGTGTTCGCTTGGGCATTTGATTTGAAAAGATTGCTGCAATGATCAGTGCAAGCACTCCACCCGCAATGGCTGGGATCGGATTCGTGAATGGGTTCAGGAAAGTGCAAAGAACGCCAAGCGCAATGATGCCGACGCAGCCGACAGCGCACGATGCACCCGACGCGGTAGACGGCTTCAGGCCATAGAAGCCACGGCGAACGACTTCATCTTCGATAATCGTCGTCACTTCGCCCTTCTTCGTCGCGACGTCTGTCCGCATGTCGGTCTCGGAGATCTCCTTCGAACCGACCTTGCGAAGAAGACCAAGCATCTTCGCTTCTGCCTGCGAAAGACCCGACTCGTTCGGCTGATTATCCGACATGATAATCGTTGCCTTTCTCGATGAGAAAAGTGTGCCCGCGCCCTTGGTTTCGATCTCAATAAATCCCTTGACAGCCAGGGAAACGATAAGCGCCGAAAAGTCGCGCGAGTCCACAGACTCATCGATCATGTACCCGGCGATCCCGGGTCCGATATCATCCGGCGGATCGTAACGCACCACCATCGGCCCGCCCTTCGGGTCGCGGCCGTATCGCAGCCAAGCGAGGAAATAAAGAGGGAAGACTAGTAGCGGAATGCCAAAGCCAAGATTCGGCTTCAAAAACGTCCAAGCCGTTTCAAGCGCCCCCGGTTTCTCGATGGTCTCAGCCGGTAGGCCGAGAACGAGCGTCACGCCCGAATACATGTCCATGCCGGCCGTTCGAGAGCCCGCCACGGAATTCGGAGTTAGCGTTAGAGACGTTTGCAACTTCTCATCGAAGTAGCCGTTTTGCAACGACCTTAGCTCCATGTATTCACGTGAGCCGTAAGGACCAACAAAGACACGGGCGCGCAAACGCGATGTGTCCGTTACGTCTGGGAAAGAAACGCGAAAGTTAACTTGGTGTATTGGTGCCTGCCACTGGTCGCCGGTGAGATTCCAGTAAAACTCTGCCGAATCGCCCCAGCCCTCATCGCCGAACCAGTTCATAAACCCTTTCGCCATGTACGTAATGACGTAGGTGATCTGCGAACCCGCCGGCAACCAAACGTCCTCAGTTCCGATACGAATGTTCAGATACTCGCCCTGCCGTGAAATCTTGGTTTCCAGGTCAGCCCCGGTTCCGTCTTTAACGTTGATGTCCCAGATACTGAGGCTGCGGGTCACACCCTTTGTCTCAATATAAGTCTCTATCGGAATATCTCGAAAAATCCCGCGCTTTTGCTCATGAAATGAAACGGCAATCTTTTCCTCGATCTTCGCGGAGCCGTCCTTGTTCAGATCGACATTGATGTCGAATCGGTCAATATCGAAGCCCTGCGCAAAAGTCGCGACGCAACAAACAATGACAACGAGGGTGGTGAGAATTCTTTTCATTGGCTTAGGTTCGCCCTCGGCGTTTCCCTTTGGTGGGGCTCGTCTAACGAGAAAAACTCGGCGCGCTTGAAGCCAAAAGCCCCAGCAACTAAGTTTTGCGGGAAGCGGTCGATGGTTGTATTTAGATCCCTCACAGCAGCATTGTAGTACTGTCGCGCATACGAAATCTTATCCTCGGCCTCAGCGAGTTCTTCTTGAAGCCGTAAATACTGCGTGCTCGCTTTCAACTCGGGATAGTTTTCGGCAATTGCGATGATTTGGTGGACCCGTGTTGCCAGTCGGTTTTCCGCCTCCGCACGGGCAGCCGGCCTCGAACCGGCAGAAAGCGCTTCAGACCGAGCTTGAGTCACGCTTTCGAGGGTATCACGCTCAAACCCCGAATAAGCCTTCGTCGTCTCTACGAGGTTCGGAATCAGGTCCGCCCTGCGCTTAAGAAACACGTCAATATCAGCCCAAGCGTTTGCCACGATGTTGCGCAATTGAGCAAGAGAATTGAAAGCCAGGACAATGAGCGCGACGATAACGCCGATGCCGATCCATAAGTACGTCACTACTCAAAGACGCTCTCGCCACCGAATTGGTGGCGGAGAGCATAGGAGTGGGGCCGGTAGAGAGGGGCCAGCCCCACGTTCAGGCAGGCAATAACTGTCCGCCGGTTGGCGGGGCGGACACACTCTTGACGGAATCGTTTTTCGATTAAGTTCGTGACCTTGAGAAATTGTTCACAAGTTTCTTAGGTCTCGTGGCGATGCAGAAGTCAACGATTCGTACGTAGGGCCAGCTTTAACCAGAATGGCCTTAGGGGCACCACCGACTTCAATATGGTTCGACGGCAGGGAAGGGAGGGTATCCGCTCTCGTTGCCATCATCCACACTTCACTTGCGCTCAGGCAGCGTTCAGTGGACTTCGAGACGAGTAGGGCTTCGCGCATCTCGGCGAACATATCGATCATGCCCGAGCTTGCGGCGCTATCCATCCCGAGGCCAACGCGAATTCCGGCATCCAGCATCGCGCCGATCGGCGCGGTCGGGCAGCCAAGAGCTGAATTGGAACGCGGGCAATGAGCCAATGAAACTCCTCGCTCAGCCAGAAGTTCGACGTCCTCCGGCGTTGCCGCGCAGGCGTGAACAATCTGAGTGTTCTGATGAAGCGCGCCAAGAGAGTCTAGGTAGCCAATTGCCGTTGCCCCAGGTACCTCCACTTCGATTCCAGCTGCGCAATAACCCTTCGCGATCGGGCCGACCCCGAACTGGTAAAAGTCGTTTTCTGCCTTGGTCTCCGCGGCATGAATCGAAAGCGGCAGACCCGTGGAAGCAAGGTCTCGGATGATATTGGGCGCAACCGTATAAGGTGCGTGCGGTGTCACAAACGTCCGGTTAGCGTTACGTGCAGCTTTCGTCCGAACTGCGTCCGCCTTTTCCGCGGGCGACAGCCATTCGCGAAAAGTGATCAATTCCTGGAAAATGCAGCCATCAAGGTGTAGGGAAGTCATGGCCTCGTCGCTGCCCTCCCAGTCGCTCCATTCGCCGACAGCCCAAACCCCAGTGTGCTCGTTCAGGGCCGCCGCTTTGTGGGCTACTTTGCGAACCATCTCTGGATCACGCTCAGCTTTACGCTGGGTGAGTTCAGTGATCCATTGCCAGTATCCCGCCCCCTCAATCGCCCCAATAAGGTCGTAGTATTCGAAGTGGGAGTGCGCGTTAACGAATCGCGGCGATAAGACATAACCGGCCTCTTCCCGCACTGAAGTAGACCACGGACGAATTTCGGCGATGACGCCGTCTTCAAAGCAAACCTCTAAACCCGTCTGGATTCCTTCGGGCAGGACGACGGCATCCGGCCGGAGAATCATTACTGTAGGGGCGTGCTCCAAGCGGTTCGGTACTGGGAATTCGTGACATTCTTCACGTGCAGATCACCGAAAAGAACGTTGTATCGATACTTAGCCATTTTGTCGAACATCTCTTGAAATGTGTCGTCCTCCCGCAAGATATCCGCATCGCCGTGCCATGCGCCGCTGCCGTCGAAATACACGTTGATGTTCGTGATGTCGCCCAAATTAGTGCTGGTGTACTGCCGCATGGTCAACTCTGTGCGATAGTAATAGCTCGTTCCGAATCGCTCGAAACTGCGCGGCATGCTGTCAATCTTTTCGAACGAAACGTCGTCGATCTCTTGGCCTTTATCAACAGGGCACTCCCACACGTTAGGGGCGCGAATGTACGGGTCCAGCAAGTCGTGCATCAAGGGGATGTACGGGATAAGCGCTTGGAACTCGGGAAACTCTCCCCAAATCTGCGGCGTAAACTTGTCGGCAGGGTCGACTCCGAAGGGCCACTTGTCGTCGTACTCGGTCATGTAGAGGCCGATCGCTTTGCCAACCTGAGATAAGTTGCTGACGCACTTCGATTGATTCGCAGCCTTCTTGGCTCGCGAGAAAACCGGAAAGATGATCGCGGCAAGAATGGCGATGATAGCAATCACCACCAGCAGTTCGATCAATGTGAATCCGCGCCGCTTCATCGTTGAAGAGTATACGGGAGGCTCAGCCCAGTTGTTTCAGGCTGTTGTCTCGTCTGATAATACATATTATGTTGACTAATCACTGAATGCATGCACTGCCTTACAGATGTTCCTCTTCCCCCTACCCGTCGTAAGTGACCGACTTGACTTCGTACTTCCGTATCCCGGCCGGCACTTCTACTTCAATGCGCTCACCGCCAGCCTTGCCGATAAGCGCCGAGCCGACGGGCGACTCGATAGAAAGCAGGCCTTCGCGAGGGTTCGCCTCGAACTGGCCGACCAGCTTGACCGTCGTCTCTTTCCCCGACTCTGTTTCGACGTAAGTGACGCTGCTGCCGAGGTGCGCGCCCACGGCGCCTTCCGGCCTATCGATAGGCCGAGCGATGTCTAGGATGCGGTTGATCTCCGCAATCCGTGCCTCTAAGCGCGACTGGTTGAGCTTGGCCTCATGATAGGCGGCGTTCTCTTTGAGATCGCCATGCGAGCGGGCTTCGCGGATAGCTGCAACGACGGCTTGTCGTCGAGGTCCGGTCAGCTCTTCCTGCTCGGCAAGCAGTTTCTCGCGACCGGCAGGCGTCAAAAAAAGGTCTAGGCTCATTGGGATTGGGTAAGTCTACTGGATATCGCGTCCGTCTTACTCAGTGTCCGTGCCTAAGATCACCATCATCGTTGTGGCGTATAGAAGCCGCGAAACCATAGGGAAGTGTGTCTCTTCCCTGCCCTCCGACGCCGAGATAATCGTGGTCGACAACTCCTCGGGATCAGAGAAAATCGAAGCCGCTTCCCTGCCGCACGGCGTCACCCTTTTGAGCAACTCCACGAATGTCGGCTTCGGCAGAGCATGTAATCAGGGGATCGAGTTAGCAAAGGGCGAATACACCCTAGTCTTGAACCCCGACGCTTGGGCGACGGCGCCTCAAGATGCGCTCCAACTCGCAGAATTCTTGGATGAAAACGCCGAGGCCATTGCCGTCGGCGGCCGTTTGGTTTTGCCAAGTGGTTCAGTACAACTTTCGTGCGCACGCGAGTTGACATTGGGCGCGGTCTTCCTAGAACAGACGTTGCTTGAGAAACTGGTTCGCGGCTATTGGATCGATACCTCTAGCGGCACCAAGCCGGTTAAAGTGCCCCAGGTAACAGGCGCGTGTTTTATGATGAAGCGCGTAAATGGCGAGTTCTTACGCTTTGATGACCGCTTCTTTCTATATTGCGAAGACACCGAATTAATGAAACGCCTCGCCGAACACGGCGAGATCTATCACCTGCCAACCGCCGTTTTTCACCACGAATTAGGAGCAAGCTCTAACAAGAACCGATGGTTCGCCGTCGCGTGTTACAACCGCGGGAAAGAGCTCTATTTCGAAATCCACAAGGGCAAAGATGCGTCGCTAATTTGTTTATTCCTTAACCGTTCGGGGGCTCTGCTCCGCCTGCTCATTTGGTCCATCTCGACAATCCTAACGCTCGGCATGCTCCGGCGTTTTCGCGAAGCGGCCGCCACCTTCGCAAGAGTGCTCTTTGCCCCCGTAGACAGCTACAAAGGGTTGCTAAACACTCGGAGATAGCGGTGCGCCATAATCTCGACTCCCCGTGTTCGAAAACTTAACCGAGAAACTTACAGGCATCTTCGGCCGAATGCGCCGGAAGGGGCGCATTTCCGAGAGTGACTTCGATGACGCCATGCGCGAGGTGCGGATCGCCCTCCTCGAGGCGGATGTCAACCTCAAAATCGTCAAGGAATTCATCGCGCACGTTCGCGAAAAAGCGATCGGGGAGCAGGTTTGGGAAAGCCTCAAGCCCGATGAAATGGTCATCAAGCTCGTACGCGACGAGTTGGTGATGCTCCTCGGAGAAGAGGAGCCGAAGTTCGCGTGGTCTCCCAGCCCCCCAACAATCGTGCTGCTTTGTGGCTTGCAAGGCTCGGGCAAAACCACCAGCGCAGCAAAACTCGCCTTGCGCCTGCAGAAAATGGGCAAGAAGCCGATGCTTGCGGCCTGCGACTTGCAACGTCCGGCGGCGATCCAACAGTTACAGATTCTCGGCGAGGGCATCGGTGTGCCGGTCTATGCCGACACGAGCACGAAAGACCCGGTGAAGGTCGCAAAAGCGGCAATCGCTGAGTGCAAACACAAGCTGCTTGACACGCTTATTATCGATACTGCCGGCCGGCTGCAAATCGACGAGCCGTTGATGAAAGAGATTCGCGACGTTTCGTCGGCCACAAAGCCGTCGGAAACTTTCCTCGTGGTCGACTCGACCACCGGCCAAGAAGCGGTCTCAGTCGCCGAAACTTTCGATCAAGCCCTCGGAATCACGGGCCTAATCTTTACAAAGCTCGACGGCGACACTCGCGGCGGCGCGGTTCTCAGCGTTCGCGCGGTCACCGGAAAGCCTGTCCGATTCGTCGGCGTTGGGGAGAGCACCGATGCCCTCGAGGTGTTCGGCAGCACCCGAGTTGCGGAGCGCATCCTTGGCTTTGGCGACGTCCTCGGCCTCATCGAAAAGGTGCAAGACACCATCAATGAGGACGACGCGAAGGAGTTTGATAAACAATTCCGCTCCGGCAAAATGGACTTCGACACGCTTCTGCAGCAGATGCAGATGGTGAAGAAGATGGGCAACCTTCGCAGCCTCATGAAGATGATTCCTGGGATGTCGGCGGTTCCAAAAGAGGTTCTAGACCAGGTCGGCGAAGGCGGCCACATCGAAAGGGTCACGGCGGTGATCCGCAGCATGACCCCACTCGAGAGGCGAAATCCGGATATACTGAACGGTTCCCGAAAGAAGCGCATTGCCGCCGGCTCGGGTACGAGCGTCGAAGAGGTTAACCGCCTCATCAAATCCCTCAGCGAGATGCAGAAGCAAATGAAGCAATTCTCGCGGATGGCGCAAGACCAGAAGAAAAAGGCCGGCCGCCGAAAAGCGCGCCGACGATGACATAGGAGACAATAAAACAGTTTGGTAAGGATTCGTTTGAAGAGAATGGGCACCAAAGGTCGCCCTTTTTATCGTATCGTGGCAGCACCCACGTCCGCAGGACGTGACGGGCGCTTCGTCGAGCAGTTAGGTCATTACGACCCGCTGCAAGAGCCGTCGCTTGTCAAAGTTGATAAGGACCGAGTCCTTCATTGGCTGAAGAACGGCGCCTCCCCCAGCGATACATTGATTCGTCTCCTTAAAAAGGAAGGCATCTGGGAGGATTTCGAGACCGGCAAGCCCGAGAAGAAGCCACGCCGCAAGCCCGTCCAGGCCCGTGTCAAGAAGGAAAAGCCTGTCAAGGAAAAGAAGCGTAAGCCCGTGCCCGTCGCCGAGTCATCCGTTGAAGC
>JBDSVQ010000190.1:0-16593 GCA_039927135.1 Fimbriimonadales bacterium
ATTATAACTGGTTGAGGACGCAATGAGACGCATAGGTGGCCTTGCCCTTTGTTCAGCAGGCTGCCTAGCACTGACGAAGGGTACGGTAGGTGCAGGCGACTGCGAGAAGTCGTCACTTCATCCCTGCCACCCGGGAGACCCCATATCGATCATTACACCGATCGGCCGGGCCACCCGTCCGTTTCGGTCCGTTCATTCGTCAACAGGCCACATCGCGGCGCCGTTTTCTTGAGGCATGAGCACTGTATCTCCGTCCCGATACCAAAGTCCCTCGATTGATCCGCGGTTGGCAGCGAACCCAAACGAGTTCGAGGTCAGCTTGCCAACTCGACTCCGTTGGTTTTCGGATTCGGCCTTCAACCTGCCGTTAAAGACGTCGTCGGAATACATCAGCCGGCATACGTAGTTTCCGGGCTCGGCATCATTCAGTTCGAACCAATCGCTCAGAGGGATGTCCGCTTCCATAGACTCGCCCGCCTTCACGAGTGTGGAGTTGCGGCTGGTCACCACTTCTACAACCGGAAGTGGCAGCTCGGGATTCGACTCTAAATAGAGGGATGCGAATGGGCTAATCTCATACGCACGAAGAGATTTCCCCGACACATTCTTTAGAGTCACGTGGATCGTGCTGCCGGGAGCAAGCACTTCGACCTTGAGACTCCAATTGTTTACCGCCAGGGCCGGCCCAAGGTCGGCCTCAATCATCGGCTTGTCGCTGCGGCCGATTGGTACAAGCGCCACAAAGATTGCGGCGAGAATAACTTTGCGGCTCATTTGCTCGTCCTAATCGGCGTTCCTATAACGACTGCCGGCGGCTGGCCCGGCCAGCCTTCCAGACTCATCTTCGTGACGTCGAGCCTCGTCCCATCATCGAAGTGCAGACGGCCAAAGTAGTAACTGTAGACGGCTCCAGCACCTCCGGGCCCATGCCCCGTACCTGATCCGCTGGGACCAAAGGCGTCAACGCGGACAGCGATGCGCGGCTGTTTGGATGCTTGCTCGTCATTGGGGATGAACTCTAGCGACTGCGGCTCCCTCCCGGTTGCTGTGTAGACGTTCTCCAATATCCAGTCGAGCCGAAACTCGGCGTCGGTTCCCGGTCTTTGGTTGCACCCGATGCCCGCGAGACTGACGGCGATGACGATGAGTGCGCTAACGAGGTGGCGCATGGTGGTTGGTAAGGTACCCCTTACTACAGCAGCCCTTGATAAGAGGCAGCGATGCAGTATTGTTCGGTTCCTAGTGAGTCGCCCCTAAATGCTTCGAGCGTATTCCACGAGGCTGGTATGATACTTGCGAGGAGGCGGCAACTCTGCCGTCCCTTTCGAACGTTGTGGTGACCCTGCAATGAATGCTATAAAATTGCTCGCTTTGTCGGTAGTTGGCGCGCTGCTGGCGGCCACGGCCGCATTCGCCCAAGACGACCTCGCAATTACTCCCGAGAATCGATGGGTAATTGATGCTCTCTCTGAGCTGCAAAACAAGGGGCTCCTGGTCGGATACCGACCCTTCGCGATCGTGAATGATCCGCACATGGCCAAGACTCGATATGTTCTCGCGAGCGCAACGAACGCGGCTTATCTAAAGCTGACGGGACTAAAGGTTAGCATCCAATCCCAGATCGACTCGATGTATAAACGTTCTGCCAGCTGCGTCGACTTGGACTTGTTACGTGCTGAGCTAAATGATTTGAAGGGACAAGTTGAAGGGTTTCAGACCTACGACAAGAACGTATGGGATCTCATAAAACTTTCTCGATACTTCTACAAGGATTTGCACGAACAGGGGATAGATTTCATTGCGATGCGCAGAGACCTCGAAGAGATGCGCGTGAGATATTGCTCCGGTTACGGCTCCGTTGCTTACGCAAAGAGCGACCCACGCCTTGGAGCAAAGTACAAGCCTTCGAAGTGAAGCCTCCGCCCGTTGGAGAATTGGGGGCGGGAGCTTAGGAGCAGCCGAACAAAGGCTGCCCCTAACTCAAGAATTACCCGCCCATTGCGGTGATGCGTTGGCGAGCGTCGGAGGCGTAGCGTCCGTTCGGATCGGCTTGCAAATAGCCGCGGAGGGCGGTCAATGCGTCGGCGTTGTTGTTGTTCCCTTGGGCGCAAACGCCCCAGAAATACCAACTGGTTGCCGAAGCGCCCGAAGCGTTTGACGCCATCTTGTACGCGGCCTCAGCCTTGGCGTTCATGCGGCCCGCAAGATAGGCGGCGCCTGCATTCGCGTAGTACATGGAGGCTTTCGTCGGCTCCATTCGAGCCGCCTCTTCGTACTTCATGCCGGCGTCCTCGTATCTGCCGGCCTTATGGTAGGCATAAGCGAGGTTACTGACCGTGGAAGAGCCTGCGCCCCACGCGTGTGCGGCGGCGGCTGACTTCTCGGCGGCATCGAAAGCGCCTGCCATACCCTGGGATGTTGCCATCGCGCTCCAAACGGCGTGCTGGCTGCTGTCTTCGCGCAACGCGTCCATAAAGTGCGTCACGGCGTCCTGATACCGTCCTGCGGCGTGTGCTGCCTTGCCTGCATCGAAGTTCTGGCGTACCAGAGCGCTACGCTGCTGAGCGCCGTCGACACTCGGCCAAGCGAGGTCGATCATGATGTTGCCATCACCGAGCATAACGTCATCGTAGGTAAGCCACTTCTTGCGGCCCGCCACGGTTCTCTCAAGCTTGATGTCGTAGGTTCCGGCGGGAACGCTGATGGAGTACTTGCCGTCCGCCCCGGTTTGGGCCACGACGGTCATAGATTCGTTGATGAAGGACACCTTGCAGCCGGATACGGGCTCGGCGCCCATCCAGAGGGTTCCGCCTACCATGGCATCGATGGCGATTAGAAATGGAATGAATTGCATGATTTGGCCTCCTGTTTACGTTTTCATTATTCCCTATATCTGCACAAG
Source organism: Fimbriimonadales bacterium (assembly GCA_039927135.1). Taxonomy (GTDB): domain Bacteria; phylum Armatimonadota; class Fimbriimonadia; order Fimbriimonadales; family ATM1; genus JACDEQ01. The sequence continues at coordinate 2,903 of JBDSVQ010000190.1, forward strand.
TTCCTCCGTGCCAAAATGCCGAACATGAAGCGGACGCTTCCATTCTTTGCAGCAATCTTGCTGGCAGGCTGTCAAACCGGCACTTCGCCGATCGGGGGAACCGTCCCGGATAAGGTGTACGCGAGAGTCATCTCGCTTAGTCCATCGGTAACCGAATTGGTCGCCTTGCTGAACGTAACCAACGTGTTGGTCGGGCGCACGTCGGGCGATAACCGCCCCGGCTATATCAAGCACGTAACGATCGTCGCGAATCCGTCGCCCGACCTCGAAAAGATCGTGCAACTGCAGCCGGATCTCGTGCTCGTCGAAGCGAACTTGATCAACCCCAATACGTTAGAGAAGCTGAAGGAAGTCGGCAGTTTCGATGTCGAGGTCCTCGATATCGATTCGCTGGAGGACTGGGAGAAGGCTGTTTATCGCCTGGGCTCACTCCTGCAGGCGCACACAAGGGCTTCGGAAGTCGTGGACCGCGTCCAGCAGGCGATCTCAAACGCGAATCTGCCCGATTCGTATTACAAACCGAAGGTGATGGTGGCGATGAGCTCCACGTCGCCTTGGATTGCCGGGCTTGGAAGCTTTCAGGCGGATGTGATTAGGGCAGCGGGTGGAGAGCTGGTCGGGCCGGATGCAGATCGGTTCGTTGCCACCAACCCCGAGAGCATCGTTCAGTGGTCGCCGGACATTCTGTTCGTGAGCGACGACCCTGCAACCTTCAAGGGAGCCACGTGGGAGTCGACCCGTGCGGGGAAGGACGGCGAGATATTGCAGGTGTATGCCGACATCCTGTTGCGCCCCGGCGCAGACGTCGAACGGCTGATCGAGGCGATGTCTAAGGAGATTCGGCGGGTAGGCTCAACGCGATGAATCAGCTTGCCGAAATCGGCGTTTTTGGTGGATCCGGTTTTTATTCTTTGCTCGAGAACGTTAGGGAAGTCAAGGTCGACACCCCTTACGGTCCTCCGAGCGACAATGTTTTCTTAGCCGAAGTATCAGGCAGGAAAGTTGCGTTCTTGCCGAGACACGGTCGAACACACACGATCCCTCCGCATATGCTCAATTATCGGGCGAACGTTTGGGCGATGCGGTCGCTCGGCGTCCATGCGATTATCAGCCCGTGTGCCGCCGGCAGCTTGCAGAAGCACGTGAAGCCTGGCGATTTCGTTGTTTCCGACCAGTTTGTAGACCGCACGCGTGGTCGCAAGGACACCTTCTTCGATGGGCCGATCGTTACACACGTCAGCCCCGCTGATACCTACGATCCCGTCTTGCGCGAGATCGCCATCGAAGCTTGCCGAAAGAACGACATCGAGGTCCACGAAACAGGGACGGTCGTTGTCATCCAGGGTCCCCGCTTCAGCACGAAAGCCGAGAGCAAGTGGTTTTCGGACGCCGGTTGGGAAGTCATCAACATGACGCAGTATCCCGAGGCATACCTTTGCCGCGAACTCGGCATGGCTGTCGTGAACATCGCGCTGATTACGGACTACGATAGCGGCGTACACGCCGGCGTAGAAGCGGTAACTGCGCATTCTGTTCTGGAAGTGTTCGAAAAGAACGCCAAACGGATAAGGCAAGTCGTCCTTGATATGATTGCCGCGATGCCCGCAGATTTGTCGACGCTGGGTGCGAGAGAGGCGCTGCGCTACACGCGTGGCGACGGACACGTTCAGAGCGACGACGACATTCGTATTTTCGAAACGAGGTTCTAAATTAACATGCTTTTGCTGTTGCCGCTGTTGCCGTTGTTGGCCGGCGCGCCGCAAATCGAGCCTGCGATCACGCAGGACGATTGGACGGTGCTCGGTGAGGTCCAGGTTTTCGGTCAGACCGATCCGGATGGGCGCAAAGAGCCTGCTCGGACGATCCAGCTTAAATTCCCCAAGAACACGGCGCAGCCGGTCGACTTCGACGGTCCCGGATTCGACTACAAGGGCGGCAAGGTCCTGATCAATGAGTGGGGCAATTTGGGGAGGCTGCATTGGGCGGCGGACGGCTGGGCGGAGGTGCGCGCGCTCCGCGAGAAGGCGATGCAGAACATCACTGCAGGCAATTCTGTTCCGTGGAAAGTTCGCGCGTACATCATGACGCGGACCGACCTGTTGCGCAAAGACAAGAACGGCGTGTGGCTGATCGAGGACGACACCATGCTCGATGAGGACATAACGTTGATCCTTGAAAGTTTCGTGCGTATGGAGGCCCTTGTCGAGGCGTTCAGTGGCGGTGCCGTGGACGTTCAAATCGACTATGCGCTTGAGAGCGCAACCATCCATCGCGAGTACGAAAACGTTGCCATGACGTGGGTTCCCGAGGTTGCGGCCCGCGAGTTCTACGAAGCTCGCTTCAACACCGGCGACTACGACAGTGTCATGGCCGTTTACTCGCTTGCCGAGTCGGATACTGCGGACGCAGGTTGGACGCGCGGAAAAACCAATGGAGCGGTTGGTTCAACCGTTCTTTACAGCAATGGTCGAGAGCGAGACAACAATCTCTGGCACACCCAGCAACTCGTTAGCGAATTTTTGGAAGGTGTGCGCATTTCGGCTTACGATTGGGGATACGGGAATGCGGAATACGCAACTCTAATCCCGCCCGTCGCCGCCGGGCCGGAGAACGGCTATGCGCCCAGTTCCTCCGAATATCCAGGCATGTTTGCTTGGCTTAACGATTATGCTCGCGAGTTTATCGGCGAGGCTCTTTGGAAGAAGGTGCGTAATCGGACTACTCCGGATTTTTCCACAGCGTATGGGTTGATGAAGTCCTACGATGGCCAGCTGAAACGCTGGAGCGAGACAGCCTCCGATCCTTGGTCTAGCCTTCCGCTGGTTACGGCCGCGGACATTGCCGCCCGAATTGGAGCAACTTCGCTGAAGATTATGGATCGCGAAGCAAGCGTCATGCTTTCTCCGGAAGGCGGCGAATATAGAACCCCAATGAAGGTGTCGCCTGACACGAGCGACGCGGTGCTGAACAATCAGCTCAATCCGGCGCGAGAAGCGATTGCTCGGATCGGGTATGCCGACCGCGACCTGCTACTCATTCGTTGGGACGTCGCCGACTTTGTCATTAATCGCCTAGGCGATCACCCCTCCGGATCGGCGCCACCGGCCAACGTCATGGGAATTCTCAAGGTTGGTGAGCGCCCGTTTGTTGTAGTCGATACCAAGCTTTCTAACGACACGCTCATCGAGACCAACCTGCTGGGCAACGGCGTGGCAGTCCATACGCGTGGGCTCATTGAGGTTGGCGACGTGGTGCCCGTTCGCTTTGTCTCCGATACAGCCGATGCCCGATTTACGGTTACCGGGATTGATGGCACGGGCATGACCGTCAGCAACGGCGAGCTACAGGTTTCCACCCAGACGCCTGGTGTCCGGGTTTACAAAGCAATTGCCGCGCTGCCCTCGGGCCAACGAGAGGAGCGGCCCTTCGTAATCCGCGTCGTGGAGCCGGTGACAATCAATGATTTTAGATACACCCACGGCAACCTAAGCGCATCCTTCACCAACAACGGGCCCGCGCGGGCAGTTACGACTGAGGTTCAGCTTCCCGCCGGGTGGTCGACTAGCCAAGGCTTGCCGAATAGCATGGGTGCCTACGAAACGCTTTCGATGGCGATCAATCCGGTTTACCCCAGTGGAAGGCTAGGAATAAGTGGCGCGACGCTGAGCGTGACGCCTGCGGGCAGGACCGGAGTGACTGCCAGAACCGCACTGCAAGATTCGACGGGCGCAGATCTGGTGCACAACACTTTTGAGGGTGGGACTGAAGGCTGGGGCATCCGCCGATACGACTCCGGCAACTACTCCGCAGAAGCCGTGCAGGATGCCGAGCGCGGCAACGTCCTCGCTGTGAGAGACGGCGGAGGCTCGAGGTTTGGCAAGGTCACCGCGTTTGGCCGCGTGCTTGAAGATGGTTTGGCGGACCCGAACTTCGGCGGGTATTCAGTTGAGGATTTCCCGTACGTGAACTTCATGTTGAAGTCCGACGGCAAAGCGCCGCTCGCCCTTAGCTTGATGGTCAACGGGCGGCCGTTCTTGATACCGATCACCGGTGAGCCGCAGGTGAACCGAAACAACAGTCCTTGGCTAGATCGAGTGAAGTTCACTCCTGATGGCACGTGGCAGCAAATCTGTTACAACCTCGCGGCCGCGTTGCCGGGTAGCGAGGGGAGGCGGTTTGTGACGGGGATCACCTTCGGCGACCCGCGCCGTTTTGCAGAGAATCAATATCGTTCGGACAGGGTCTCAACCCACTTCGTCGACGATTTCAAGATTTCTACGGCCCCGGCCGCGAACGCCACTACGTCGGACGTCGATGCAGAGTTGGAGCCGGTCGGTGATCTCACTTCAACGGACCCCTACTTGCGAGCCCTGGGCGCGGTTTCGGCAACGGGTACGCCGCAGGAACTCCAACTTCTAAGGGGTCTTCTGAGCGACCAAGACATCGTCGTTAGAACAAACGTCGCCATGGCCTTTGCACGACTCAAGGACGCTGAATCAGTCCCGGCGTTAATCGCTGCCGCACTACTTGAACGTATCCCATATCCCGCAGTTATGACCGTCCGTGCTCTGGCCTTCCAAGACAGTCCCGAAACATGGAAAGCCATGGGAACCATCATTCGGCAGGGGCGTGGCGAAGAACTGTCCACTGCTCAGGCAGCCATTCTCATGGGCGCGTCAAAACGGCCCGAATTCATCGACGACATTTCCGTGATGCTGACGGCAAAGCTATGGCAAGCCCGGCAGGCTGGAGTATCCGCCCTCGGACAAATCGGAACGGAGCCTGCGTACCTGATGATGCTGACGTTCCTACTCGAGGTCGACCCGATGGTTCGCATGCGGGTCGCCAGGTCTTCCAATCCAGATGTCGAACTTGTCGCCCGGCGCTTAGAGTGGTCGAGCATCAATGACCTCTCGAATGTTGTTAAGGGCCACTCGTACGCCGCTCTGACGCGCGCCGATGATCCGTTGCGGCGTTCCAGGGGATATGCCGGTTTGAAAGAAGAGGACCCCGTCATTCGCCGGATCATAGCCGAGCAAATGAGTTTGCGGTCAATTGAGTCGCACGTCACTCCACTGCTTGGATTGTTGAGCGATCCGGTGCCGGAGGTTCGCGGTGCGGCTGTCGAAGCGCTGTTGCTTATGCCGGGTACGCGCTCGTTCTCCGAGATTTCTGTCCTCGCCGGTGAGAACGACGACGCCGTTATCTACCGCCTTCTTGATGCGGCGCGGCAACGGACAATTGAGCTCCCCCGTTCGATGCTTGAGCGCCTTGCTTCGCATCGGAACCCCCTGATCCGAGACCGGGTTAAGGATTTAATAAGATGAAGATCGTATTCGGATCGGACCACGCAGGCTTTGCTCTTCGCCGAATTCTCTCCTCGAGAGCAATTGACCAGGGTCACACCGTTAGTGAGGTGGGTGCACGCGACGAGCAGCCCTACGACTACCCCGACGCGGCTGCTGAAGTGGCGCGGCGTGTTCAGGCGGTCGGTGTCGATTTTGGGGTGCTGATCTGCGGCACCGGAATCGGGATGGCTATCGCTGCAAACCGTTTCAAGGGCGTTCGGGCAGCCAACGTTTGGAACGAGCACACAGCTCGGATGGCGCGTGAGCACAACCACGCCAACGTGCTTTGTCTGGGCGGAAGGCTGATAGCTCCCGATGAGGCATTAAAGATTTTTGACGCTTTTCTTGCCGAACCTGAGAGCAAAGAAGCCCGTCATGCGCGTAGAGTTGATAAAATGGATATGCTCGGGGACGCTGGCGAAGCCGCCGTTGCCTCGAAGTCTTAGATATCTGCGAAGTCGTATGAAGACTATTTGGACAGCGCTGGCGTTTGTTGCTGCGTGTACCGGTGTAATCCTGGGCACGGGCCTTCGGGCTCGCCAAGAATCCGGTGCAAACCTATTTTCTACGAGTGAGCTACTAGCATTGCGCTCTGGAAACTCGCAAACCTCGGAGGATTCACCTTGGTTCCCCGCGACGGCATACTACGACCAGGTTCGCCGCATTATTGAAGCTGAGTACGTTGTGCCGGTCGTTGACAAGACCAACATGGCGCGCACCTCGCTGCGGTACTTGCTGCGCTCACTCGGCGATCCGGAGACTCGATATTACGAGCCCGAACAATGGCGAGCTTACACTGGAAGGCTGCAGGGCGTGTTCGAGGGAATCGGAGCGGACGTTTTGGCACAGGAATCAATGACACCTACCGGAGTAGTCATGCCGCTGAGGATCATCTCCGTTGCACCAGGCGGACCGGGTGAGCAGGCTGGCTTGAAGACAGGCGACATCGTTGAGAGCATTGACGGAAGGTGGGTTGCCAGCAGGTCGCTCTTCGACGAATTGCAGAAAGCGAGCGATTCCTTTACTGCCGGCAAGATCACCCGAAAGCGCTACGACGAGATTTGGCAGGGAATCCGCGATCGCTCCGAACGTATGATGTCCGTCGAAGAGGCCACGGAGCAGTTGCAATCAGGGACGGGGAAGATTGAGATGGAGATCAAGCGAGGCGCGGAAACCCTGCAGATAGGCCTCACCCGAATGGTCACGGAAGTCGCTCCGGTCGTGTTCGACGGCACCGCGATACGGCTTCGAAACTTCGGTCCAGGTTCGGGTGCAGAATTCGCTCAGATCATTGAGAGCGATTCCCCGAAAGTTGTAGACCTTCGCGGGAACCCAGGCGGTTCGTTCGAAGAGGTCAAGAAAGCGCTCTCCGCTGTCCTTCGTAAAGGCGCGTTCGCTACTGTTCGAAACGACCCGAAGGCCCCGCTCGAAAAGCTTCGAATTGATCGTGGCGTCGATAAGCCGGCGAAGTTGACTGTTTTGGTGGACAAAGGGACAGCGCGTGAGGCCGAACTATTCGCGGTTGCTCTTCGCGACGGAGCCGGCGCGAAACTGGAAGGCGGCCCGATGGCAGGGCTCGCTCGACGCGTGCAGCGCTATGCGCTGCCTGATGGCAGCGGTTACGCAATCACTTCCGGGCATTACCACGATTTGGAAGGAGCTTCGCTAGTTCGCGAGGACGCTAAGGTAAAGGAAGCACGCCGGAAGGCGATGGAGGCGGCCCGATGACCTCAACGCTGAAGATTGTTTTAGCGGTTGGCACTTTTGTCGGAGGCGTCGTAGGCGGTTACGCTTGGCGGGACGTCTCGGAAGGATCTGCCCCAAACTTCGCCGGCCTCGGAGCTGCCATGCGCGGCGAGCCGCTGCCGAGCGCAGAGTTGGCTCCCACAAGGACCGTTGCCGAAGCAATGTCTGCCATCGATTCCGTCTTTTATGGTAACGCAACGCGGCAAGACCTTACGTACGATGCTGTCGCCGGCATGCTTGCGTCATTAGAAGACCCGCACACGATGCTCATGGAGCCGGCGCTCGCCGAGCGCTTCGAAGAAAAGAACACGGGCCACTACGTTGGCATCGGCGCTGAACTGTCCAGAGATCCGCTGGGCGCAAAGATCAAACGCATTTTCAAGAATAGTCCCGCCCAGGGTGTTGACCTCAAACCAAATGACATCGTCACGCACGTTGATGGCAAGTCTGTGGCGGGTAGAGACCTTTTGGAAGTCAGCGAGTCGATCCGGGGCGAGACCGGCACCTGGGTCCGGTTATCGGTCTTTCGCGAAACTGCCACAGAACCAATGAAGTTCAGCGTTAAGCGCAGGGCGGTGGATATTCAAGATGTTTACGGTGCCGTCCTCGGTGGCGAGGGCAATGCCAAGGTCGGATACCTGGAAGTGCGGTCGTTTAGTGAAACGATCCTGAGCCAGTTCGACGAGGAGCTCGCGTCCCTCGAATCGAAAGGGATCCGCGGACTCGTGGTAGACATGCGCGGTAATCCGGGCGGCTTGCTGAGCGCGGCGGTAGACATGAGCGGCCGCTTCATCGACGGCAAGGTCATCACGTCGATGAAGATGCGCAACGGCCAGCCCGAAGTATTCGTTTCGCCGAGTGGTTGGTCCGATGGCAGAACGTACCCGGTCGCGATCCTAATCGATGAAAACAGCGCAAGCGCCTCCGAGATCTTCACGGGAGCGATGAAGGATTACAACCGCGCCACGATCGTTGGGAAACGCAGCTATGGCAAGGGCTCCGTGCAACGGATGCTCGGCATGGCAGACGGCTCGCAGATCAAGCTGACCATCGCTCGTTACTACTTGCCCAACGGTGAATCGATCCAGCGACGAGAGACAGACGAAGGAGAATTTATCTCCGGTGGTATTCAGCCGGATTTCGAAGTCGAGAAGGATCGCCTTGCTGTAAATGGCGACATAAACACTGATAATCAGCTTCGCCGTGCGCTTGCAATCGTGCGCGCAAAGCTCTAAGTCGTAGGATTTGCGACGCCGCATGTCGTAAGATAAGGCATGCTCGCCGCGCTCGCTACCGCCGTCCTCCTCCAAGCAAACACTACGATTCTTTACCGGGGCGCGGATATCGCCGGCTCGGACACGCGTTACTGGTCCGTGGAGGATACGCAGATTGATAAGACTGACTTGGCGCGGTCTAGCGGGCAGGGCCTCGTGCTGTTCCTCGGCAAAGACAAGCGCGCGTTCCTTAGGTTCGGCGACCTTCGGCGTGCCCTGGGCCCAGGCAAGCGAATCGTCTCCGCAAAACTTACTCTGCCCCCAGCGTACATTCAGACGGAAGGCACTCTGTCGCTAAAGCGATTTGGCGCAGGTTGGAACGAGAGCCCGGGAACGGGAGCCGTTCAACCGGAGCCGAAACTTTGGTCTACAAGTTGGGATCATCGCCATTTCGGCTTCCATCGCTGGCGCGATGGCGGCAGAGAGTTTGTCGCGCAAGCGGGGCACGCTCAAGCTGTGCCTGTTACGGCTTCGTCCGTCGTATTCACCGGCTTGGAAGCCGATGTTCAGGCGTTCTATGACCGTTGGTACGAGAACAACGGCTGGGCGTTAGAATTCACCGGCGAGGGCGGATTCAATTCCGCAGAGAGTCGAGAGGCGGGCCCTCAGTTGGAGATCGTGACGGAGGCGGTGCAGCCGCGATCCGGGGCAGACCTGAGCGTCACTTACATCGAACGCACACCGGAGTACAAACGGTACGACAATCGCGGGGACGCGTATGCACGAGTCGGAGGCATAGGCGTGATGTCGAACCCGGGTGAAGCTACAAGCAACAAATGGCCCTCAGACGGCGAAGAGGTGACCTACATCGCCCATATCAAGAACGTCGGCGATGCCCCGGCTACAGGTTTTTCGTATCAGTGGTCTGAAAAGTACGCCTTAGCAGGAAGTGGCGAAGGCAGCTCACTCGCGTCCGGCCAGGAAACGACGGTAACTTTGAAATCGCGATTCAAGAATGAGCACCGCGACCATCGCGCGATGCCGGTGTCACTAAGAGTTTCGCCCAAGGGTGACGATGCGTTGGCGGCCAATGATCTTCTGGAGATTCAATCCAACGCGCTCAATTTGGGAATTTGGGTCGACCAAGGCTTTTATGATTTGTTTGCCAAGCAGGTAAACGGCTCAGGTTCGCGTTCATTTGAGGATTGGATTCAGTGGCAGTTTAGAATCTGGAACGATGTTTTCATGCGTCACAGCAGGTTTTCGTTTGCGGAAGACGGCTCAAAAGAAAGTGTTCGAGTAGGACGTATCACGATCGTTCCTAACGGCACTTTGGCGGGCGGTGCACACATCCCCAACGACACGCCGAATTTGATTTACGATGGCGAATGGGGCTTCGACTCATCTTTCGGCGAGGCGGAGAAGTACATCGACGAAGTACGTTCGAAAGCTGATCGCGCGCTATTGCACGAGATGAGTCACCAAATCGGGCTGATCGATCTGTACGTCATGAATGTCGATCCCTCCGATCCGCAGGGCGCAGTTGGAAAAGTGCGGTTGAAAATCGGAGGGCGAACCCCCACGCGCGGCTTGATAGATCCTTTCGGCGGGCTAATGGGCGGCGGCGACACCCGCAACGATCTACTCATGCCAACGCAAATTGCGATACCAAATACGCCGACATCCGACATAATTTTCGCGAGCCAGCTATTCAAGCCAACCGACCTTTATGCTCGCACCGACATCGCGGGTTTGAATTCGACACTCGGATTTCGGCGAGGGTTTTACGGCGAATATCTTTATTCAATGCCGCGGATCAACGTAGTGCGCGTCTCCGATAGAAACGGAGTATCTCTCGGCACAGGCACGCTTGACTTTTACCAAATGTCCGGCGGAGAGATCATGGACGCAGAGCCCGCATTTTCTGTGGAATTCAACGCCGGATCCGGCCGCCTTCCGGAGATTCAAACGGGAATAGCGTCTCCGTTTACCACATTAACTGGTCACACGCTCTCACCAAACCCGTTCGGCAGGCTTGACGTTGTGGGCTCGAACGGCGTTTTCTTGGTGAAGGTCGGTTACGCAGGACAGACGGAGTTTGCATGGCTCAAGGCTTGGCAACTCGCCGATATGTTTGCTCGCGGCAGCAAGACGGTTGTGGTTAACGAAATGCGTTTTAACGTAACGCATCGACCGCTGTTGCCGCAAGATTGGGCGTTTAAGAAGACCGCGATTGATAGCGCAAACAGCGACGGGGCGAACATTGCCGCCTTGCTCGATGGAGACGCTTCGACCCTTTATCGGGGTGGCGACAAAGTCGATGACTGGATCGAAATTGATATCGGCAGAGATCGCCCTATCGGTGAGATAAAACTTATTGCCGGACCTGACGCGACAGCTTTTTGGAAGCGGTTCGATATCATGGTTTATGGCACGGGTCAAACCGTTTCTATGGCGCGAAAGTTTGCGAATGAAGCGAGTTGGGACTTTGCCGCAACGATGCAAAAGGACGTGTCGCCAGAAGGCACCGTCAGCGTTGCTTACCGCGCCGTGCCGCAAACAATTCGATTCATTAGGCTCGTAAATAAATCAGGCGGCGCAGGCTCCATTGCGGGAGTCGAAGTGCGTGAAACCGAGCCGCCAAGGTGAAAGTCGGGATCCTCACGTTTACCGATGGGCGTGAGCGCGTTGCCGAAACGCTTGATGCAGATTGCAAACGATTCCAATCGGAAGTCGCCAATTGGCTGCGCTCAGAAGGGCATGCTCCTATCGAGGCGAGTGATATCGTTTGGGACTACCGGACGGCGATCGACGGCGCAGAACGACTGACCGATAGGGGTTGCGACGCCGTCATTTTAAATTTTTGTGTTTGGGCATTTCCTGATTTTGCGGCGCAAGCGGCATTGCGAATTGATGCGCCGATACTATTTCTTGGGAATATCAATCCACGCTATCCGGGCTGGGTCGCATTCTTTGCCGCAGCGGGCGCAATGGATGAAATGGGAAGACCGTTCTCGCGGGCGCTTGGTGACCTTGGTGATCCAAAGGTCGCCGACAAGGTGCGCGGTTTCCTTCGCAGAAACGGCGACGAGCGGCAATTGGGATTTGCCGCGGCAGATGCGCTCCGAGGGCTACGGTACGGTGAGTTCGATGGGCCCAGCATGGGCATGTATACCGGCCACATCGACCCTTCGCAATGGATGGAGCAGTTTGGAATTCATGTGTTCCATCGTTCGCAATTGACGCTGGCATCGTTGTGTGATGGCGTTGACCAAGACCGTGTGAGTGCGGGCGTCGACTGGCTGGAAGAGAATTGCAGAGAAATTCGGTGGGGTGACCTCCTGACCAGGGAGCATCTTGCAAAGCAGATTCGTTTTTATTACGCAACAAAGGATTACTGTATATCGGAAGGCATCGACTTTCTCGGGCTGACGGGCCAGCTCGATTACACGGAATGGAAAGACGGTATTACGATGGACGTTGCGGAAGCACTATTCAACGATACCGCAGACCCCGAGGACGAGAATAAGCGACCGACCATTTGCGGAACGGAGTGCGATAGCAACGGCGCGCTAACGATGAGAATCCTGCACGAGATCGCTGACACACCGGTTCTGTTTGCTGATCTTAGGCACTACTTTGAAGAGCAGCAAGTTTACGACTTGGTAAATAGCGGCCAGCACGCACCATGGTTTGCCAAGCGGTCCAAGAGTTTCTCCGATAACTGGGGCGAAGTGACGTTGCATCCGGCGAACGGAATGTATTTCCCGTGCGGCGGGGCGTCGGTTGAGTTTTTCGCGGAGCCTTGCGAGATTGTTACCTTCGCGCGGATGACCAGAAAAAGCGGCTCTTATCGCATGCACTATTTCACCGGGTCTTTCGTGCGATTTGATGAAGCGACCGATCGCAGTTTGGCGGCACAAACCTCACCCGAATGGCCGCATGCCTTCGCAAGGTTCGATTGCTCCAATGAATCGCTTGCGCAGCGATATTCAAGCAACCACATACACGCGGTGCCGGGAGACGTTACCGGTGCGCTCGAAGCGTGCTGTGAAGCGCTGGGAATTGTCCCACAACCACTACAGTGAAACCATGAACAAACTCTTTCCTTTTATGATTCTCGGACTGCTCGCTGCCCTTATTGGCTGCAGAGACGAGGGCGTTGTTGGGGAGTGGGTCGGACAGCAATTCATTGAGGGTGTAACGACGGAACAGATGCCCTCAGGAGGCGCCGACTTCACGCTCAATCTCGAGAACGATGGCTCGTTTACGGGCCGAATTCTCTTGTCTGTAATGATGACTATGGACAGCAAGCTTAAGGGTACTTACAATCTTGATAAGGACGTGTTGTCGCTTACCGGCACAAATGAAGTTTACATCGACGATGGGTATTCGAAGGAAAAAAGCACTCAGCCTTTTGCGATGCAGCTTAAGGTCGAGAAAGATCGACTCACTGTGATCGGTTTAGGACCGGACACCTTCAAACTCGTGTTTCGAAGAAAGGGGACACCCCTTCTCGAGGCTCCACCAAAACCGAAGCCCGCAGACTCTGATCCAAAGGCTCTCGACCTGATCAAACGAGTAAAGGCAGCGTATGCTTCGCTAAAGAGCTACTCCGATAATGTCGTTCTCACCTCGGACGGCGCGGGATTCCGAGCTAAGAACGCGAAGATTAAGATCCGGTTCGAGAAGGGCGGCAAGTTTCTTTTGCGTGCAGACAAAATCAGCGGTTCCGAGATCTACGAAAGCGAAGGGGCCCGATTCGATGGAAAGAAGACTTTCCTTGTCATGATGGGCGGTGAGGAAGAACGGCCATTGAACAATGCGTTAAGCATTGTTCAGGTCCAGGCGGGCATAGCATCGGTACTCATTCCATCGTTGCTGCTTGAGAAGCAAATGGGCTTCAGCGAGATTGACTCTCTTGAGTCCGTCACCCTTTTGCCTGACGAGAAGGTTGGCGAGGCGACGTGCCACGTGATTCTGTCGTCGCCGAAACCAAGTTACACGCACAAGCTGTGGGTGGACGCGAAGACGTTGCTAATCGCCAAGACGCACTCGACAGCAGCTGATACCACGACGATCCATAAGCCGGTCATTAACAAGACCATCCCGAAGGCCGAATTTGAGTTCGGCGATCACCCTAAAAGGTATAATTCGCCCATCAAACAAGGCGCGGCCACACTTGGGTGCCCCGGAAGGGACTATCACTCGGCCCGCCTGAGGCATAACCCAAGGAGAATCGCATGACACCAATTACCATGCGCGACCTGCTCGAAGCAGGCGTGCACTTCGGCCACGCCACCCGGCGCTGGCACCCCAAGATGAAGCGCTATATCTACGGAGCGCGCAACGGCATCTACATCATTGACCTGCACCAGACGCT
>JBDSVQ010000191.1:0-6614 GCA_039927135.1 Fimbriimonadales bacterium
ACGGATATTACAAGCCGCGAGACGGCTACGTCGAATCGGCGCCGAACGACCAGATATGGAATAAGCCGACGGTCGTTTTGCAAAACCAAAATAGCTTTTCTAATGCAGAAATGTTTCCGTACGCAATGCAGGAACGTGGGCTAGCCAAAACGGTTGGCATGCCGACGCCCGGATACGTCATTTGGACTTGGGGCAGCAGCCTCGTCGACGGCACCGGTATCAGAATGCCGATGTCCGGCGTATACCGTTTGGACGGGACACCAATGGAGAACATTGGGCAAGAGCCGAATTATGAAGTCGACTGGTCCAACGAGGACTATATGGCCGGCAAGGACCCGCAACTACAGAAGGCGCTTGACCTGCTCATCAAAAAATGAAGCCCAGACTCGGGTGTGTTCCGTTTCTAAACGCCAAACCTCTCATCGCCTGGTTTTCCGCAGGCGATGAGGCGGAAGCCGAAGTAGTTTTCGAGGACCCTTCGCTGCTCGGCCCAATGGTCGACCGCGGTGAAGTAGACGCAGCAATTGCAAGCAGCTTTTTCGCTGTCCAAGATCCGACTCTAAAAATTGCCGCAGGTGTTTCGATTTCATCGACAGGGCCGGTGCGAAGCGTGCGACTGTTTTCTCGCGTGCCTTTCGCTGAGATAAAGACCCTCGCACTCGATAGCGCATCAATGACGAGCAACCATTTAGCGCAAATAATCTTAGCGGAGCAATTCGGCACCCGGACCAGCTGTGAAACGCGACAAGCGAACCTGACCGACATGCTCAACGACTGCGACGCCGCCGTTCTGATCGGCGACGCCGGCATGCAGGCAGACGGCAGCGGCTTGCACGTCCTGGACTTGGGTGAGGCATGGAAGTTGATGACCGGCGAGCCCTTCGTTTGGGCGTTTTGGGTCGGACGAAACGGCCTGACAGACCAACTCGCCGCGAAACTCCTGCGCGCGAAAGAATTCGGCAAGCAGGAAGTGTCATCCATCGCCGAATCTGCTGCTGCAGAAATCGGCATTGCCTACGCAACCGCCCTCGAATACTTGACAACAGCCATCGACTTCGACTTGACGACAGCACACCTGAGCGGATTCAAACGGTACGCACAATACTGCCAGGCGATGGGATTCGTGCAAAGCTTTACCATGCCCAAACTTGTGGGAGAAGCCTCCGCAACCGCTGGAGCGTCGTAAACTCAAATGCTCATCGAGCTATTCGCCGAGAATATCGCGATAATGGACCACGCCGAAGTATCGTTCGGCCCAGGTTTCACCTCGATAACCGGCGAAACCGGCGCGGGCAAATCTCTTCTAATCGATGCAATCTCCCTATGTTTGGGCGAGCGCGCCGACATATCGCTTGTAAGAAGCGGTGCGACGTCGGCAACCGTACGCGCGGTTTTCGATGCTCCCACCGAAACACGTGAATTGCTCGAAGCCCTCGGATACGGAATCGGAGACGAAGCGCTTTACCTTCAACGCGATCTTGCTGCAGAAGGAAAAAGCACTTGCCGTATCAACGGCAGAACTGCCCCAGTAAACGTACTAAAACAAATCGGTGACACTCTTGCAGATTTGCACGGGCAACACGAACACCAAAGCCTTCTGCACGTAGCCAACCATCTCGGAATGCTGGACTCTTGGGTCGGCCCTCCGGCGCACGACGCGCGATCAGAAACTCAAGCGGCATGGGATGAACTCTCCAGGCTAAAGCGAGAGCGCGAATCTCTAAGCAAAGACGCCTCGGAACGCGAACGCCTCATCGATGTACTCCGCTTCCAGGTCGATGAAATCGAGGCCGCCGGCGTCAGCATCGGCGAGATTGAGCAACTGCAAAACTACTTAAAACGATTGCAGGGTGCCGAGTCACTACAATCGCTCATCAATAACGCCAGTAACTCGCTATTTCGCGACGAAACCAACGCTCGCGGCCTATTGCAGGGCGCGATTCACAGCTTGGAGGAAGCGGCCACTATCGACGACGAGCTAGCAACCGCCACAGAACGACTCCGAAGAGCGGAGCTATCGGTTGAAGAAGTGGTCGACGATATAAAAGCCGCCGCGGAACGCGTCGAATTCGACGCCGAAAAAATCGAGGCCACCGCCGCCCGCCTCGATCTATACGCAACGTTGCGCCGAAAATACGGCAAAGACGAGACGGAGATTCTCCGCTTCCTAGATGACGCCACCCGCGACCTTGACCGACTAGAAAATGCAGAGCACGCAAGCAGCCAGCTTGAAGAAAGAATTCAGGCCGCGCAGGAAAAATACAATGGCGCGGCAAAACAGCTGAGCACGATCCGCACCAAAGCCGCAGGCAAACTCGCGAGCGGCGTCCAATCCGAAGTTCAAGAATTAGGCATGCCGGCAGGAAAGTTCGCCTCGCAAATAGTGGACAAAACACCATCACGAGACGGCACCGACGCATTTGAATTCCTCTTCTCGGCCAACGCCGGAGAAAACGTAAAACCCCTTTCCAAAATTGCATCCGGTGGCGAAATGAGCCGCGTAATGCTCGCAATCAAAACGGTCATGGCAGGCAGAGGCGGCGTCCCGACGCTCATCTTCGACGAGATCGACGCCGGCCTCGGTGGCCAAACCGCAGCAGTTGTAGCCAAGAAACTATCGAAACTCGGCGAAAACTATCAAGTGCTCGCAATCACCCACGTCCCCCAGATTGCTGGAAAAGCCGCCGCACAGGTAAGCATCGAAAAGACAACCGATAGAAACCGCACGATAACAATCGTGAAGCAACTATCCCCGGATGATCGCGTTCAAGAAATCGCACGCATGGTGGCTGGCGAAAGCGTCACGGATGAAGCAATTGCAAATGCGAAGCAGTTACTCGCCGACTAACGCGAAGGAATCAGCTTCTTAATTTCAGCCGCCAACCGCGACCCTTCCTTTTTGTTTTGCAAAATCGTCGAATGCGTGCGCGGCTCAACCAATAACGCGAATGGCTTGCCGTCGTGTTTTCCTTCTATCGCAACCCAGCGGCCCAATCCCAATAACGAATGGGCGTTCATCTTGAAACCGACACCGACGATATCTGCATAAGGAATGGTATATCTGGCCTCTTCTCCTATATATTCCAGGGCCTTTGTAGTCAGCAGCAAGAAACCGATATCCTGATGCGGATCAAGTGCGCCAACGCCGCCCTGCTTGCCGATTCCCACGAACCACGATGGCTCCGGCCTGCCGTGAATCAACGGTTTAAGCTCAGAACGCATTTTGCGATTCTGAAATAGCCCCAACAGATTAACGGAAAAAACACCGATTACAATCGACGCCACGAAAAAAACTACCGCAGTCGACAGCCTTTCCTGTTGAAACAGAAACAAACCCGCAGCAAACACCGGCACAAAAACCAATGCCGGAACGAGGTTTGACATCAGCTTTCGGTAAGTCGACCAAGTCTTCTCTTTCTTTTTTGCCATTTACACTGTCCGAATTATAACCAGCGGAAGCAGCTGGTCGATAACTTCCCTCCTACCAGTCTCGGAGCCATCCGTGCTAGCCGTCGCAGCGCCAGCCGCCGCCCCAAGACGAAAAGCGTCGCTCACCGAGTAGCCCCGATAAAGCCCCGCGATAAATCCCCCAACCATCGAATCGCCCGCGCCGATTGTACTTTTCGCCTCAATCTCGGGCGGATCGGCAATCAAAGCTACGCCTTCTGCCGCCAGAGCCGCTCCTGCGGCGCCCATCGAAACAATCGCAACCTCGGCTCCTAGTTCCCGGATGCGCTTAGCCGAATCCACAGCGTCGCGCAACGACCGCGGCGCATCTCCCAACAGGCGCCCCGCTTCGTCGGCATTCGGCTTCACAAGAAACGGGCGCGCCTCAAGCGCCACTTTCAACGCCTCGCCGTCTGCATCGACACACACTGGAACACCCTGATCACGTGAACGCCCAATAAAGTCCGCATAAACGCCGGCAGAAATTCCCGGCGGCAACGATCCGCCGGCGGTCACAAACTTGCACGCACACAAATGCTTCTGAATAAGGTCGTTTAGCTCCTCCAACTGCTCGCCGGCTATCTCCGGCCCCCTCTCATTAAATGTGGTCGGCGGCCTCCCCGAGCCATCCTCAACGCTCACATTCATCCGCGTTTGGCCAGGAACCCACACAAAAGCTTCATCAATGTTCTCCGAATCCAAAACATCTGCAATGTATCGCCCATTCCCGCCGGCCAAAAAGCCCGTCGCGGTAACAGGCACGCCCAACTCGCCAATAATTCTCGCCGCATTGACGCCTTTCCCGCCAGCATCAATCTCACAACGCAAAACGCGATTTGCATCGTGCGGCTGCAAGCCATCCACAAACAGCGTCCGGTCCACGCTCGGATTCAATGTAATCGAAAGGATCACGTGCTAACCACTTCAGCCAATCGAAGTCGCTCCTCATCCACAGGGCGCGGCGATGCCAAGCCCTCCTTCAGTGACACCGCAACCATTTGCGAATTCTGCAGGCAAACATATTCGCCGCCCCCGCCATCGATCAAACGATTCGCTGCAAAAGCTCCCATTCGCGTAGCCAGAACTCGGTCGTAAGCGCAGGGTGATCCTCCGCGCTGCATATGCCCAAGCACCAAGTATCGCGCCTGATAGCCCATGCGCTGCGAAATAAACTTGCAAACATCCATCGCACTCATCGCACCTTCGGCAACGACCACAATGCTGCTCTTCTTGCCACGCTTTCGGCCGGCGTCAAGTTTATCGGCAATAGCCTCTAAGTCGAATTTCCTCTCCGGAATAATAATCGCTTCTGCGCCGCCGGCCAACCCGGCTTCAATCGCAATAAACCCCGTACGCCTTCCCATAACTTCGATCACAAACACTCGCTCGTGCGAATACGCGGTATCTCGAACTTTATCGATCGCCGATAGCGCTGTATCAACAGCTGTCTGGAATCCAATGCTATTGGCAGTCATCGGAATATCATTATCAATGGATCCCGGAATTCCAAAAACCGGAAACGCGTTCTCTTCAAACAGTAGCTGCGCGCCAGTTAGCGACCCGTCCCCGCCAATAACGATGAGTCCCTCAATACCATGGGATCGCATCACTTCCGCAGCCTTGCGCCTACCCGAGGTCTCCATAAAGGACTCAGAGCGCGCGCTGCGCAGCATCGTTCCACCTCGCGTGATAATCGCGCCAACATCCTTGCTCAATAAAGGCTGAAACTCAGCATTCTGCAAGCCGTCGTACCCTCTTTGCACACCGATTACTTCTGCTCCCCGGGCGATTCCCGCGCGCACTGCGGCTCTCGTCGCGGCATTCATTCCAGGTGCGTCCCCTCCGCTGGTCAAAATTGCAAACCTGTTCATCAAAACTGATCCGTCATAAACATTTGAGGCACGTAGTCAAATCCCTTGCCCATCAGCAGCAAATCGACCGTCGGATTATTTAGTTCAACGCCTATCTCCTTGGCAATTGCACCAGTACCATAAAAATCAGTTGGTTCGGCAACAGGCAATCGCGAATACGTCGGCAACATTTCGCGCAGCCTCCCGCTCTCATAGCAAAAATAGCCGCCATTCAATGCGATCGGTGAACGAAACGTCCATGACCAGTACGCCCACCGTGCCTCGTCTCTCCGCAACCGCCTACTATCCGCGGCCGACCAATCCGTATAAAAGCGCATCACTGCTTCTTTATCCAAATTCGACGGCTGCGACGGACGCCCAAGCGCAAGCGGCTGCACATAAACTTTGTCGAGTTCCGAAAATCCTGCTCGCTCATAAAGCGCTGAGTCGCGTGCAAAAAGCAGCGCCTTGGGAGCGTTGTTATCCGAATAATGCTTGACAACAAAAAGCAGCAAGTCGGTCGCAAGCCCTTTCTGTCGGACTTCATCGACGGTTGCAACCCCTGCGATGCCGATCCCCTTGCCGTCACCAAATTCAACGGGAACAACCGAAAGAATGCTCTTAATCTGCGGGCCGTCGAACAACGCCCACTTCCGATCTAGCGCAAAGTAAGGCTCGCCAAAAAACGCGGTTCTTGCCCTGCCCTGATCTAAGGCAAACGCATCACAAAGAACCGAAAGATATTGCTCGCACTCGTCTTGACGAATGGTGCGAATCTCCGTCATCCCGAAGGCTCCAAACGAATCCGCACTTCAACCAGCGCCGTTTCGCTTCGCACGCCTTGAGGCAACAGCACGCCAACCGAAACCGTTTTGTCCTCGCTAATACCGCTAACATCGATAGAATTCGTATCAACCGAAACGAGCCTTTCCAGCGCGCCGGCATCACCCATCACACGTATCTGATTAGGCAGTATCTCCACGCTCGCAATTCGATATCCAACTGCAGGAGTTCCCGTCCAATTCGCCTGCACCAAAACGTTCTTGCTAGGCGGTAGCGCAACCGGCTTAACCCGAACAGAAACTGTCGATGGATCAATAGTCAACTCAAGCGGCCTTCCGGTCTCAGTAAGTATCTGCACCGGTGCCTGTGAAGATGAACCCGGCTCCACGCTGCTCAAATTAACTTCCACCCTCGCCGTCGCGGCTAAAGCGATCTGACTCTCCGGACCAGAAACCCTTACGGTCGTTGGCGTTATTGTAATCGCGCCCGGGCGGTAGAGGTCCCACGCTCCAGTCGTCGTCGCGCTTACTTCCA
>JBDSVQ010000192.1:0-5100 GCA_039927135.1 Fimbriimonadales bacterium
CAGCAAGGGGATCGGCGAGCGTCGAACCTTCTTTTACGAAGTTGATCGCTTGAAGGACAGAGTCTCGAATCACCACGTTGCCGGCCGTGTTCGCCGATACTTGCAGTGCTTGAAGGATAGGCATACCACCCTTTGTAGCACCCGCAAGCGTTGTTGCAAATCGAGCCAGAGAAATTTTTCGGATCAATTTTCCAAGCAGCGGAAGCTTTAGCTTGAAACGGTCGTACTTCATGCGACCGCCGGGAGTTTGCACCCATTGTCGGAACGCGAAGAAGCCTCCGAGGAGGATGAGCATCACGATCCATGCGCGGTGCAGCATTAGGTCGCTCAAAAAGATTAGGCTTTGCGTTACCGCAGGTAGAGGTGCGTTGAACTGGTCATACACCTTTGCAAACGCGGGGACGATAAAGACGAGCATGAACGCAACGACGCCGAGCGCCGCAACTATAACGATCGCAGGATAGGTAAGTGCAGCCTTCACCTGCTCGCGTAGCTCTGCCTCTTCGTCGAATTGTTTCGCGGCGAGTTCGAGAGTATGGTCCAAAGTACCGGCAGCTTCGCCGGCTTCGACAAGGGCGGTGTACAGGTCGGTGAAAATTTTCGGATGTCGTTTCATTGCGCCCGCCAGAGATGCGCCGGTCAAGACGTCCAGGCGAACCGCACTCAGCGCATCGACGAGCGTTTGGTTCTCGGTCTGTGCTGAAACTGCAGAAAGCGCTTCGATGATGGGGAGACCTGATCGAACTAAGGTCGCCAACTGGCGGCTCATTACGACCATATCCCCAAGCTTTACTTTCTTTGCGCCGAAGATGCCGGTGGCTACCTGGCCCTGTTCGGCTACTTTTCCTTTTCGAAGTTGATACTTCGTTAGGAAAAGGTCTTTGTTGCGAAGGATTTCTCGGAGCTCGGCTGTCGTTTCGGCAGCCAATACACCGGTTTGTAGGTTTCCTTCGCGATCTCTCGCAGAGTACTGAAATGTAGGCATTTTTAATCTTCCGTATATAGAACTCGAAGAACTTCTCCAGGCGTTGTGACATGATCGATCACTTTTTGCCTTCCGGAGGCTCTCATTGGTGACATGCCCTCGGCGATTGCCTGGGCCTTCAATTCGACGCCTGACGCCTTCTGAAGAACCATTGAGCGCAGAGTGTCGCTCATGGTCATGATCTCGTAAACGGCGGTTCGGCCCTTCATGCCGCGGTTTCCGCAGCGGCCACACCCCGCACCCCTCGCAATAGTTGTTTCGCCCAGGTCCAAAGCGGCTTTATCGGATAATTCCGCGGGGACGAGTTCTCGACACGAAGGGCAAACTGTTCGAACCAAGCGCTGACCTACGACTCCAAGGACGGCCGAACTGATTAGGAATGGCTCAACGCCCATATTTTGCAAGCGCACCAGCGCGCCCGGTGCGTCGTTTGTATGGAGTGTGCTAAGCACGAGGTGACCGGTGAGGGCAGCTTGAATCGCGATTTCGGCGGTCTCGCCGTCGCGGATTTCACCGACCATGATAACGTCAGGGTCTTGGCGCACCAAAGTGCGCAAACCACCTGCAAATGTAATTCCGACTTTATTATTAACCTGAACCTGGTTCACGCCGCTAAGGTGATATTCGACGGGGTCTTCAATCGTGTTGATATTTAGAGTTGTCGAATTGATCTTCTGTAGAGCGGCATAGAGGGTCGTCGACTTACCCGAGCCTGTCGGTCCGGTAACCAATACGATTCCATACGGCCGCGTTACTAAGCCTTCAAATATTTTTTTCTGCTCAGGATAGAAGCCAAGCTTGTCGACGGACGCGAACGAGCTTGCTTTCTCCAGAACACGCATTACAACCTTTTCGCCATAAATGGCAGGCATTAGGCTAACACGGAGATCGAACTCTCTATTTTTTTCGTCACGGGTGGAAAATCGGCCGTCTTGGGGGCGTCGTCGTTCGGCGATATTGAGCCGAGACATGATCTTAATTCTGGAAACAACTGCCGGGAGGTGCGGCCGTGGAATCGATGTTTGGTCGTAAAGAAGGCCATCTAATCGGTAGCGAACGCGAACTTCGCGCTCCATTGGTTCGATGTGGATGTCGCTTGCGCCCATTGAAAGCGCGCCCTGAACGATGCCGTTGACTAACCGAACAATCGGCGCGTCCTCGGCCATGCCGACGAGTTCGTCGACTGATAAGTCAAGTTGGGAGGGAAGGACGTCTTCGATATCGCGCAACGCCGATGCAGACTTATGGCGAACGTCAAAAGCGCGGTTTATGGCTTCGGTGATATCCGAGCTAAATGCGAGATGGGGAAGAATCGGCCTGCTAAAGAATGACTTCAGCTCGTCTACGGTGCCGAGGTCCAAAGGATCCGCCATTGCGACGCGAACGCCATCGTCGGTGGCTTCGTATGGAAGCACCAATTTTCGACGGGCAATGCGCTCAGGAATGGTGCGCGCCGTATCGAAGTCGATCTCCGAATCTGTCAGTTCGACAAACGGATAGTGGATCCGTTCTTCGACAAACGGGCCTAATAAGCTAGGCACGATGTGGCCAAGCTCGATCAATGTCTCGCCTAAAAATGCGCCGGTCAGCTGCTGCTTTTCTAATGCCAGATCCAGCTGTTGTTGCGAGATCAGGCCCTCCGCCAGCAGGGCCGCGCCGAGCAATCTCTTGCGCTCTACCCTGTTTATAATTTCTTCGATCATGGCTCCCCGCACCCGACCACAGCGATCAAGTGAGGTTCCTCCTTAAAGATTCTATAATTCCGAGCCGAAGGGCAAAATCACCCAATTGGGTGATTCGTCCGACGTGTACCCGGTTTGATACAATTTGACCAGCCTCGCAAGAGGTCATCTGCGGGCCGGTCGATTTTGTCGACCTGCCAATTATACAAAAGAAACCACCAACCGGACTCGTCTCACTGCGGAGGCGAGTCCACCCCTAACTGAGGATCGGGCTCTGCGGCCCAGTCCTGAGGGGCTTTGCAAGGGAGGACAACTTGATTAAGCGCATTAAAATGATGCGCACAGCAGCGTCTGCGGCGCTCTTGTGCATCGGTATGGCGGCCATAGCTCAGGGACACGTGCCCGGTAGAGTTTTGGTCAAATTTATAGAAGGAACGTCGGTGAGCACTGCTCATGCGGCGATCATGCAAGTGGGAGGGACAACCCAACGAACTCTGCGGGGGTTGGCCACCAAAGTCGTCGCCGTGCCCGTGGGTCGTGAAACAAGCGCGGCTTACGTTCTTCGGGCAAGCGGCGTCGTCGAGTATGCCGAAGTTGACGGATACGCACAGCCGGCGGCTGTGCCCGATGATCCTTGGTACGCGAACGGCGGACAGGGCTGCGCCCAGTGGGCGTTGTTGAAGATCCAGTGCCCAGCGGCCTGGGACATCACCACCGGCAATTCGTCCGTCAAGCTCGCAATCATTGACACAGGCGTCGATGATATCCACGAGGACCTGCGAGACCAGATCACACCTGGCTACAACGTTGCCTCGAACAACGGAAACACTTTTGACTATGCGGGTCACGGCACTATCGTCGCGGGAACTGCCGCTGCACGATCCGATAACACCCGGGGCGTCGCGTCTGTCGCTTGGGGCGTTCGCATCATGCCGATCCGAGTTACTGAGGAGAACGGCACCGCGCCTTTCTCCAACTTCGTAGAGGCGCTTGACTATGCTAAGAACAACGGCGCGAAGGTCGCCAACATCTCTTGGACCCCGATGTGGGCCAGTGGGGCAGTCTTGGACGCAGCGCGAAGGTTCAAGCAAGCTGGTGGATTGGTTGTGGTCGCGGCAGGTAACAACGGCGCACAGATCAACTACAACGATTTTGCCGACCTCGTCGTCGTGGGCGCGACGGACGGCAACGACGTTGTTACGTCCTACTCGAATTACGGCAACCTTATCGACATCGTCGCGCCAGGGTCGACATTTACGACCGCCTCGACCCTTGGCAGCCAAATCTACGGTAACGCAACAGGAACCAGCGTCGCCACCCCGTATGTTAGTGGCGCTGCCGCTCTCCTCTTCTCGTTGAACCCCAACTTCACTCCCGCTCAGGTGGAAGCCTTCCTCGAGTCGTCGGCTGACGATCGTGGACCCTCGGGCTGGGACAATCGTTATGGATGGGGACGCCTTAATGTGAATAACGCTCTACTCGCTGCCGGCGGCACGCCGGGTGGCGGAGATACGACTCCTCCCGTGGTTGACATCCTTTCTCCGAACGCGGGCGCAACCGTCGGCGACACGATCATCGTCCTTGCCGAAGCAACGGACAATGTCGGCGTTACTGAAGTGCGCCTGATGATTGACGGCAACGTCGTGGCAACCGATACGACGGCTCCCTACCAGCTAACGTGGGACACCACGTCTTGGGACGATGGTGAGCACTCGCTCCGCGTTAGGGCAGTTGATGCCGCAAACAATCAGGGCGACGACGTGATAACGATTGTCGTCAACAATAAGGCGCCGGACATCACCGCTCCTACGGTGACGATCACCTCACCTACGAACAACGCGAGCGTTTCCGGCAACGTTGCTATCAATGCGACTGCGACGGATAACGTGGCAGTGGCTTTCGTCGAGTTCTTCGTCGATGGTGTTTGGCAAGGTGCCGATACCACTTCACCGTACTCGCATACCTGGGACTCCCAAACAGTGGGGAACGGCTGGCACACGCTCAAAGTGGTAGCCGAAGACACGTCCGGAAATCGGTCTTCGAAGGAGGTCTCGGTAAACGTGACCAACACGGTGCCGGATACGACCCCGCCTACTGTCTCGATCACGTCCCCCAGTACCGGGCAAAACGTTAACGGCAGCGTCAATGTGCTCGTGTCCGTCTGGGACAACGTGGGAGTCGTGAAGTGCGAACTATATGTAAATGGTCAAAAGGTAGCGACTAGCACGGCCGCTCCGTTTACGACCAAGTTCAATGCCAAGCGCTATTCCGGCGCAATCCAACTTGTAGTTAGGGCGTATGACGCCGCTAACAACGTGGGCGTCTCGGCGCCTATCACCGTGTACCGATAGGGTTCACGGGACCCCGAACAAAGAATGGCCCCGCTTGCGCGGGGCCTTTTCTTCTCGGTCTTGCTCAGCTTTTATTGGGGGT
>JBDSVQ010000193.1:0-8600 GCA_039927135.1 Fimbriimonadales bacterium
TCTTTCCGGCAAATATTTGATGGGGATGGACGAGGGACGCTACGCCACAGGCGATCCACAGAACCGAGTGAATGATGCATCAACGGGTGTTGTCAGGGGCTTGAAAGCGATAGCCGACGAGATGGGCGTGCCGCTAATCACGTTCTGCTTGGCGTGGGTGCTTAATCAACCGGGCGTCACTTCTGCAATCATCGGCGTGCGGAAGCTGGAACAATTCGACGAACTGATAAAAGCGACGGAATTGGAAGTGGGTGAAGACGTGATGAAGAAAGTCGACGAAGTTATCGCACCGGGAACGCATGTAGTTGCCTATTACGACGCCAACTTCGGCCCCAACGCGCTGCCAATGTAATTTTGCCGTTGTGGCGATTCGGGGTCATCTGCTGGGAGCCGAAATTACTCCGTGACTTTCAAGACGGACAAGAACGCTTCCTGCGGAATCTCGACGCTGCCGATATTCTTCATGCGCTTCTTGCCTTCTTTCTGCTTCTCGAGAAGCTTTCGCTTTCGAGAAATGTCGCCACCGTAGCACTTCGCCGTAACGTCCTTTCGGAAAGGCTTAACCGATTCCGCAGCGATTACTTTCGCTCCGATGGCCGCCTGAACGCGGACTTCGAACTGCTGCCGCGGAATCTCTTTGCGCAATTGATCGACAATCGATCGCGCTCGAGAGTAGGATTCATCCCGATGCACAATCGTCGATAAAGCGTCGACGGGATCGCCATTCAACAGAATATCGACCTTCACCAGATCTGACCGAATGTAATCGCAGAACTCATAATCGAAACTCGCATAGCCTCGCGTGTTGGACTTCAACTTATCGTAAAAATCCATCACGATCTCTGCAAGCGGCAGCGTGTAATAAAGCATCACACGGTTTGGTGACGGATACTCCATCTTCTTGAAAATGCCCCGCTTCGTTTTGCAAAGCGTCATCACCGCGCCGACATATTCTTGTGGCACCATAATGGTCGCATTCACTGCAGGCTCTTCGATGTGCGCAATGTGATTGGGCTGCGGCATATCGCTCGGATTGGAAATTTGCTTCACGCTACTATCGGTACCAAAAACCGCGTAACTCACGCTCGGCGCCGTCAAGATCAGCTCCAATCCAAACTCGCGCTCCAGGCGTTCTCGGGCGATATCCATATGAAGAAGCCCTAAGAACCCGCAACGGAAGCCGAATCCCAGCGCATCCGATGTCTCCGGCTCAAATGTAAGCGCTGCATCATTTAATTGCAACCGCTCGATACCGTCGCGCAAATCTTGATACTGATCGCCGTCGGTTGGGTAGAGCCCGGAAAACACCATCGGCTTGGCCGTACGGTATCCCGGCAGTGGCTTGGGTGCCGGCTCTTTGGCAAGTGTAACGGTATCTCCGACCGCCGCATCGCCCACCTCTTTCATTGCGGCGGTTAGATAGCCGGTTTCGCCTGCGCTTAATTTCTGGGCTCGTGTTTGGGCGGGAGCAAAATACCCAACCTCGTCGACATCGAATTTCGATCCTGTCGACATCATCTGAATTTTGTCGCCGGGTGAAACCGAGCCTTCAAAAACTCGAATGTAGGCAACCGTCCCCTGATACGTATCAAAGTGCGAATCGAAAATCAACGCGCGCAAATGATCGGGGTCTTCCTCGACGGGTGCGGGTATTCGCTTTACGATCGCTTCCAGCAATTCATCCACGCCAAAGCCCGTTTTCGCGCTCACCAAAATCGCGTCGCTTGCGTCGATCGCCAGCGCGCCCTCGATCTCCTCTTTAGCCCTTTCGACATCCGCATGCGGAAGGTCCATTTTGTTGATCACAGGGACGATTTCAAGCCCCTGGTTCATTGCCATCGAGGCATTTGCGATGGTCTGGGCTTCGACGCCCTGCGTCGCGTCAACGACCAGCAACGCGCCTTCACAAGCCTGCAGCGACCGCGAGACTTCGTAGGTGAAGTCCACGTGCCCTGGCGTGTCGATAAGGTTGAACTCGTACTCGTGGCCGTCCTTCGCTTTGTAAACTAGGCGCACGGCGGTCATCTTGATCGTTATGCCGCGCTCGCGCTCAAGGTCCATGGAGTCCAGCATCTGCTCCCTGGCCTCGCCGCGAATTGAGCCGGTTTTCTCAAGGATCCGGTCGGCAAGCGTCGACTTTCCGTGGTCGATGTGCGCGACGATGCAAAAGTTACGGATCCGTGACAGCGACAACTAGGCCCGCCCCCGAGGTGTTCGGCAACCATAACCAGCATTCGCAGTAAGGAGGGAGGGCATCAGCATGAATTATGACTTCTCTAACCCTTCAATGCCCCAACAAACTCTTCAACGGTTACTCCTGACTTGAGGATAAGGGAGCGCAACGTCCCACGGGCAACTTCGCGGTAATCGGGTACCGAAAGCGTTACGAAGCTGCCGGTCTTCGTGAGAATCAGGTGGCTAGAGGCGCGCCTAACGAACGTCCAGCCGAGGGTTTCGAACGCGCGCACAACCTGGCTGCCGCTGCAAATTGGCAATCGGCCCACCTACGCGGGCACATGGACGGTTCGGACCTGCAATGTTTCCGGCAGTCCCAACTCGCGGCGCACTTCCAAACATCCGCGAATCGCATCGGTCACGTTCTTGAGCGCTTCATCAATGGTTTTCCCTTGACTAACGCAGCCGGGTATGGCTGGGCATTCGACGATCCAAACGCCGTCCTCGTCTTGCCAAAGCTGAACTTCGTAGTTCATGCGCGTGCCTTCGCGGCACGCTCCCAGTCCGTAACCGCCGCAAGATTCCTGCGCCGACGATCCATCGCCTGCTCGATCTTGATGGTGAGCATGTCGTAAACGTCCACGCCCGGCACGTTCTTTTCGATGTAATCGAAGGCACCGCGCTTCATGCACTCGACCGCGTTCTTCACGTTGCCGTAGGCGGTCATCACGATGACCTCGGTAAACACATCGCGATTGAACGCAGCCATCAAGATTTGGATACCGGCTTCGGGATCCTCCATGCTCATGTCGGTGACAACGATGTCGTAGGCCGGGATGGCGGCAGCGATCTGCCCGATTCCGTCTTCAGCGGATTCGGCTACTTCGACCTCCAAGCCCTGGCGCTCTAATCGGCGCCGAACGGCATGACGGACGTCTTCTTCATCATCGACTACTAAAATTCTGTACATGGGGTCACGGGGTTGTCCGCGCCGTTAATTATAGCCGTCGCGGGGGTTGGAGGCATCGGGATTACGGGCGCACTGGGTTAAAAGTTCGGTTACGCTCAAAGATTAGGTCTAAGGTCCCGATTGCGAGGCGCGCCGAACATGGCATCGAACTGCTCCCGTAGGTGCTCAAGCCCCGGCCTGATGCTGATCCACTTAGCTGTTTCAGGTTCGTCGGAGGGATAAATCGACAGGTAACCGCCGTCGACGTCCAGCAGCAGGTCTACGTTTTCGTTGCCGCGTCCGTACCGAACCAGGTACTCGGGCACAGGAGGTGCTTCGGGAACGGTTTCGGCCCCGTAACGCTCCCAGTCCTGCAGCGTCGCCCAGATGCGATGGAATGCTGCAGCATCTTGCCGCGAACTCGAATCGATCCGGGTCGGTCCCGCGACGGCGCCGTGCTGGTCCGGCACAAGGGAATAGGCGTCAGCGCGCGCAGGTCGGCTGAAAATGTCCCAAACTTCCTCGCCAAACATGTCCCTTCCGGGCATCGGTGTCCTGCACGATGTAGCGAAAAGTATTACAACTACTGCCAAAATTACCAGGTTTCTTGAATTCGTTGTCCCAAACTGCATCGCAACGCACCTATAGCCTGTGGAGTTTGGCGCAAGTAGCGCCGACTTGAAAAAACTATGGGGACTAAAACAACATTATCGATACTCACGGTGCTCGCCGTTACAGCTAGCGCCCAAGCGGACATCCTTTTCTGGACCGGCAACCAAATCACCGGTTTTGAGAACATTCTTTTCAACAATCCGGGCTTAACGCTAAACGGCCCTCTGGTGCAAGGCATCGGCAGCACATCTTCGACTATCGTCGAGTTCTTCGACGCCGGAGAGAACATTGTCGGAACCGGCGGCGCGGCCACCATCTCGGCAATTGATGGCGATCTACGTGCACTCACGATCGACCTCCAGAGCTCTCTGCTGGCTTTCGTTCAGTATCAATCGACTTTCCGGTCACTTGGAAGAGGCGTGCTCTCGATCACAGCCCACTCAACGAAGGGCTCCAGTGTGTCGCAGGACTTTAACATCACCTCCGGTAACAACCAGATTGGAATGATCGCTAACATGCCCGACTGGATTGACTACATCGAGTTCACGTCGACCGTCGGTCTGGAGGACCTTCGCCAAAACCGAATGGTCGTCGAGCAAGTTGTTCCCGAGCCGGCCTCTTTCGTTGCCATCGGTGTGGGCGTGCTACTCCTCGCCGCCCGACGCCGCAAGTGACTCTAAACTAGTCCGCAGAGCAACACGTCCGCCGGCTCTCCTCGGAGGGATCGGCGGCGTGCTTCTCTCTTTAAAGGGTGGCGACCGCAGCCTCAGGTAGCTCTCGATCTCGCTCTTCCGCGCCCATGGCTTCCTTCAGCGAAGCCAGCGCGACTTCGATATGCGGCTCGTCGGGTTCGGCGGTCGTGATGTACTGAGTCATGAGGCCCGGCCAAAACAGCGTGTAGAGCAGCCGCTGATTTTTCATTTTGCCGGCGAATCTGATGCCTTCGTAGGCGATTCCAGACAGGATGGGCAACACCGGAATCTTTATACCGATCCGGATCAGAAGGTTCAAAATCGTGCTTCCCGTATTGAAGTCTCTTGGGACGAAGGTGAAGGTGATCATTGAAAGGAGCATCACTATCACGAGAAAACTGGTTCCGCATCGTGGGTGCAGGCGTGTTTGCTTCCTAACGTTCCCAATAGTCAGCTCTTGGTCGTGCTCCAAGCAATTGATCGCCTTGTGCTCGGCGCCGTGGTACTGAAACAGATTGCGTACCGCCGAAAGCCCTGATATCGCCTTTAGGTAGCCCAGGAAAATGCCCGCCTTTAGGATTCCCTCAATGATGTTAAGGGCGATGTAACTCTTGATGCCTAGCGGCGCGAAGGCTTGCGCGATAAATACCGGTGTCCCCTGAAACAAAACGAACGACATTCCCAGGCCGGTGATGATCGCAATCGCAATAGCGACTTTTTCAACAAGCTGCGAAGTCGGCTTTGCCGGTTTTCGGTCGGCTTCAGGCTTGCCAGCTTCCTCATGCCGCAGTTGGGTATCTGCCGAGAAATTCATCGCCCGGATGCCCAGTGCCATGCTGTCGATCAGCGCGACAACGCCGCGCAGTATTGGAATCTTTACCAATACCGTCCGGGCGAAGTTCTTCTTGATCGGTTCCTCGTGAACGATGATGCTGCCATCTGGAATGCGGCATGCAACCGCAAAGTGGTTGGGCGACCGCATCATAACGCCCTCCATGATGGCCATCCCGCCGTACTGTAAATATTCGCCCTTCGGCATTCAAAGAGTATAGTCGAACCGATTCCATGAACGAACAGCGCCTCTTCAGCCTATTCGAAGACTTATGCAGAATCGATGCGCCCGCACTGCGTGAGCGAGCTAGCGTCGACTTTACGAAGCGTTATCTCACCGACATGGGCCTCGAAGTCTGGGAAGACGACGCCGGCGGACGCATCGGCAGCGATGCGAACAACGTTTTTGCCAAGTTGCCGGGCACCAAGCCAACCGCACCGAAGATGTTCTTCTGCGCCCACTTCGACACCGTCGAGCCGACGGCTGGGCTCGAAATTGGCTTGGAGAGCCGTGTTTACGTCAGCAAGAGCGACACGATTCTCGGGGCAGACGATAAGGCCGGTATGGCGCCGGCGATCGAAGCGGTCGCTTCTCTACAGGAGAATGGCGGTGATTACGGCGACGTGTTTCTGGTCCTTTGCGTCGCCGAAGAGATAGGCTTGCTGGGCGCGTTGGAGTGCGAAGAGATTCGCAACCTTGGCGTCGACTATGGCTACGTTTTCGACACCGGCCCTCCGGTTGGCACATTCGTCAACCGTGTCGGCAGTCGCAACGACTTCGACGCCCGCATCATCGGCAAGCCCGCGCACGCGGGCAAGCACCCCGAGGAAGGCATCAACGCGATCCAAACCGCCGGTGCCGCGCTGGCCAAGATGCGATTGGGCCGTATCGACGAAGTAACGACATCCAATGTCGGCCTGATCGAAGGGGGCTCTGCGGTTAATGTGGTGCCTGCCAACGTGTTACTTCGCGGTGAGGCACGCAGTTTCGATAGCGAAAAGCTGCAAGCGCAGTTGCAAAACATGGAGTCGACGGTGCGCGACGCTTGCGCAGAAAGTGGCGCGACTTGTGAGATTCAAACAAGGAGTGCATATCGCGGCTACCACATCGACGCCGGCCATCCCGTAATTGCCAACGCAGTAGCTGCGGCAAAATCCATAGGGTTTTCCGGCGCATTGCGAGATACGCTCGGTGGCAGTGACGCTAACGCATTTAACGAAAAAGGCATAACCACGATCGTCTGCGGCACCGGGATGGAAAAAATTCACACGCACGACGAATTTGTTTCACAGGACGATTTGGTAGGATTGACAAAACTCGCCATTGAGTTGGCAAGAATCGCGGCAAAGCAATGAAGAACCTAGTACTGGCACTTTCCTTTTCACTTGTTATTGCAGGTTGTGGCGGCGAAAAGGCGCCCGATCCGGTCGTCACACAGCCCACGCCAACGCTCGGCAGGCAGGTGCCTCTTGCGCAATACAGCAAGAAGACCATTACGGTAAAGGGTAAGGAGATAAGCGCTTACGTCGCTGATGAACAGGCCGAACGCACCGAAGGTTTGATGTTTGTCAAAGACGGCGAGCTTGGGGAAAACGAGGGCATGGTGTTCGTGTTTCCGAATTCGCAGCAGATGAGCTTCTGGATGGAAAACACACTGATACCGCTCGATATCGCCTATTTAGACGAAAGCGGAAAAATCCTAAATATCCGCCAAATGGAGCCGCTCGACCGCTCTCCGCAGCCATCCGCCGGATCCGCCCGCTACGCAGTTGAAACCAACGTTGGCTGGTTCGAGAAGAATGGTATCAAAGCCGGTGAAAAGTTCGACCTCTCGGCAGTTCTAGAGTGAAATCGCCTGCGGCACTGCCTCAGTAACGAAGCTCACCTTCTCGTGACTATCGAAATTCACATAAAGAATCCGGTCGCCATGCGCGCCGAGACCTTCGACATGGCTTATCAAAATAATCTGGGGGAACATCTCACGCAAACCTTCGAACATTTCTAATACGTTCGACCTGCGGTCACTGTCGAGGGAGCCAAAAACTTCGTCCATAACGAGCATCGACATCGGCATTCCGCTTTTCTCCAAAACGTAACGCGATAATGCAACCCTAAGCGCAAGCGCCAGAACGTCCTCCTCGCCACCACTGATCACCGGTTTGTTGCGCTCACCGTCGAACAGCGTTGCCTTAAACGAATCGTCGATTTCCACCTTTCCGTATCGATGATTCGTGATTTGCGCCAAGGTCTCGCCAGCCAGTGCCGCAAGCTTCGGTCGAATCTCTGAGTTGAGCCGTGTGCGCAAATCGCTCATCGCGTCGCTGACCTCTTTATAAAGCAGATGCCCGTGCCGATGTTCATCGACCTTCGCAGCATTTTCCTTCCACTTCTCCAATCGGTCGGTGCACTCTAAAACCGCACGATGCGAATTCTTGGCCGATTCTTGTACATCGAGAAGCTGCTTTTCCAAAAACGGAACAGTGTTCTTTACCGTCACAAACTCCTGCCGCACTTGCACCGCTTGCTCTTCCGAGAGCCCGATCTCTGTTAGCCGCGCCTTGTCGATGTTCTGCTTGGCCCTCTCTTCCTCAAATTCCTTCAATTTCTCCGCGTGACGCTTGCGGGCACGTGTTTCGGTGTCTTCTGCCTGCCCAAGGGCCTGCCATTGCGCGTGCATCTGCGCAAGCGCATCCGCCCGCTCGCAAAGAACATCATACGCAGCGCGGTCGAATGACGACGGCAAACTCGCCATCCTTTTCTCCAGCACTTGCAGTTGGTCAGCAACGGATTTAAGTCGGGTAACCAGCTCGTCCTGTTGCCTAATCACAACTTTTGCGGATTGTTCCCGTAGACGAGATTCCTCGAGAGCCTTCATAGCTGCGTGCTCTTCACCATCCGCTTTCCTTAACGACTCGGGCTCGGCTTCCAGCGAATCACTCAGATCATTCTGTTCCTTCTGTATTTGTTTGGCTTTCTCCAATTGCGCTTTCAATTCGTCGACGCGCGGAGAATGATCGCTATCAAGTTTCTGTCCGCAAGTGGGACAAACGCCCTTCGACACCGCCTCCTCAGACTCGCGCAACTCATTTTCCAATCGCGTTGTCTCGTTTGAGGCTGTCGCGGTTCCGCTTTTTGCGGCCTGCAACGCAGACTGCCACCCTACCCGTGCCTTGGCGCAATCAGCTCGCACTTCTTCGAACTTCGCCGACGCTGCTGCAAGCTCTTTCTCAGCGATCCCCAATTGCTTCGCCGCATCTCCATCAATACCCTTTTCTAAATCGCGACGATCGGTCGCTTTTTCGTTGATTGAGAAAACCAGTTTATCGCGTTCGCCAAATTC